>NZ_FQZD01000007.1 GCF_900141835.1 Propionispora hippei DSM 15287
CCCAGGCTAGTCTTTAGTGTTTTTTCGCTGTAGCCGTTACGGCTATTATCGGTTTCCTTATTACGATAATCGTACTTGCTATAGCCTAATTCATCATCTAATTCGCCTTCCAGTCCATTTTCTAAAACGGTACTTACCATTTCCTTAAACAGTTCCTGGACTCCGGCAACATCGTTAATTCCGGCTCTTTGTAGCAGTTCTAGTAATTTCTTTCTTTGTTCTCGTCGTTCCGGGGTGATTTTTCTTTTTACCATAATTAAAACCTCCAAGTTCGGTGCTTCTATTTTACACCATCTTGGAGGTTTACACAGTTTTCGGGATAGTCTCCAAGATAAAAAAATCCCACCGCATCACATGGCACCGCCACCACCGCCACCGCATCATATGGCACCGCCACCACCACCGCATCATATGGCACCGCCACCACCACCACCGCATCATATGGCACCGCCGCCTCCGCCCCCGCATCATATGGCACCGCCACCGCATCACATGGCACCGCCGCCCCCGCCACCGCATCATATGGCACCGCCGCCTCCGCCACCGCATCATATGGCACCGCCGCCCCCGCCCCCGCATCATATGGCACCGCCGCCTCCGCCGCCGCATCACATGGCACCGCCGCCCCCGCCGCCGCATCATATGGCACCACCGCCACCGCCTCCGCATCATCCCGCTCCGCCACATTTGAAAGAAGTGGAGCCGCCCATGCATCCGGTTGCTCCGCCAGAAAAAGGAGAAGTACCGGAAGATTGATGTAATATCTTTAACATGAATGGCCGCATTCATCTACAATTGGTGAATGCGGTTTTCCAAAAAATTAAGAGAGGAGGGGATGACATGTTTTTAAAAGAAGGATTGATTTTAGCCTTCATCCTTGTTGTCTTTTCTGTTGGTAAAAGCCCTTTTTTCTCAATTGACCGAATCGGTGCGGCTATTATAGCATCTATATTGTCAATAAATCTTGGGAACCTAACTTTTTCCCAGGCTTTAAGCTCAATTGACTTTAGGACATTAACTATTTTGTTTTTTATGATGATTGTAATCGCCAATTTAAAGGTAGCTGGCTTCTTCGAATTGCTTGGCCAATGCATATCAAATAAAGTATCAACGAAACGGCAATTACTTTTAGTCGTTATCGGGATTAGCGGAATTCTGTCAGCCATATGTATCAATGATATTGTCTGTTTGTTATTAACCCCCATAGTATTACTTGTTTGCCGGCAAGGAGAATGTGCCCCCTTACCGCATTTATTAGGCTTAGCCATTGCTTCCAACATTGGTAGTGCTGCGACTTTACTTGGCAATCCGCAAAATATATTGATAGCAAACCTGTCACAGATTTCATTTATCTCGTATTTTTCAACAGCAGTTCCCATTGCATTGATAGGTTTGCTTATATGCTATTGGTTAATTGCCTTGTTTTATAAAAAAGAGCTTGTGGGAACTATAAGTTTTAAAATTGAAAATGATTTTCATTATGATAGATATCATATTTGCAAGAGTTTGGTCATTTTATTGCTTGTTGTTTGTGCATATATTTTTGGCGGAGACTTAGTGGTTAGTACAAGCCTTGGCGCAATGACTTTGCTCATAACTAAAAAACTAAATCCTGCTAAAATTTATGAGAATATTGATTTTGGTTTATTGCTTATCTTCGCTGGGTTATTTATAGTAGTAGGCGGCTTACAACATAACGGCGCCGTTGATTGGGCAATGAAGAACGTACTTACTCTAAATGTCCACAGTTTTTATTCCCTGGGGTTAATTACAATTTTTCTTTCCAATCTAATTAGTAATGTTCCAGCCGTATTGTTATTGAAGTTTTTCGCACCGGCTGTCGGAGTAGATATTTGGTGGAAGTCGCTAGCTTTGTTTTCAACGTTTGCAGGAAATTTGACACTATCAGGATCGATGGCAAATCTTATAGTCGCAGAAACTGCCAAACGCGAACAAATAAATATAGGCTTCTGGGAGTTTATAAAAATTGGATTTCCTATCACAGTATTAACATCATGCATAACGTTAATTGCAGTGTCTGTTTAGGATAATTGAAGATATACCGTTTCCTGATAGGAACCCTATGCCGATATTGTTGATTTGGTAACACTAATTTAACTAATGGAAGAGTGGCTTGCGATATTAAAGAGTTAACGGATTTTTATTCGTTGACTCTTTTTCTTTGTCCACGCTATTCTATGAAAATATATTTGACAAGTTATATATAACTTTGCTAATATAAAAGTGAAGTTAATTCCAATTTTGGAGGGCATGGCATGGCTTTAAATCACACCCTATTGGGTTTATTATCTTTTAACCCTATGACAGGATACCAACTTAAACAACTATTTGAATCGTCCATCAATCATTTTTGGAATGCCCATATGAGCCAGATTTATCGTGAACTTAGTTCCATGGAGAAAAAAGGGTGGGTAACCTCCATCATAGAACCGCAGGAAGGTAAGCCTGATAAAAAAATCTATTCCGTTACACAGGCGGGAACGGAAGTATTCAGACGCTGGCTGCAGGAGTTTCCCGAAACGATGGAAGAAGCAGGACGAAGTGAATTTTTGGCGCGAATTTTTTTTGCCTCCCACATTGATCCAGCCGACTTGGCATATGAACTGCGACGCTTTATGCGTAAACAGCAAGATCAACTTAATTCATATAAAGAGACGGAAGCCCAGATTAAGGAACACCAAAAAAAAGGAGATTCCGGTGCTGTGTTTTGGTATATGACACTTAGACGAGGCGTCAAAACAACGGAAGCAGCCATTGAATGGGCACAAGAATGTCTGCAGTTGGTGGAGGAAATAAAGCGGAGTAAAGAATAAAGGGTTTAGATTATGTTAAATAGATGAAATGGCAAGAGGTGAGTCAAGTAAAAAAAATCGTAGCTATCAACGGTAGCCCCAAAGGTAAGGCCAGCAATACCGATGTCATGGTCAGTGCTTTTTTAAAGGGAGCACAAGCGGCAGGGGCTGAAACGGTAAATATCTTTCTGGCGGAAAAGGACATAAAGCATTGCAGAGGCTGCCTGGCCTGCTGGCTTATCACACCCGGTCAATGTGTGATAAAGGATGCTATGGGTGAAATATTGGCTCTTTGCGAAGGCGCAGATATTTTTGTGTTGGCTACTCCCCTTTATTTTGATAACATTTCCGGTATGCTGAAGGATTTTATGGATCGCATGATCGTCAAAGGGGATCCTCATTTTGAAAAAGTATCGAATGGAGAATGCCGGCACTTAAAAAATGTAGACACGCCTTCGGCGAAGCTTGTCATGATAGCTAATTGCGGTTTTTCGGAAAGATCCCATTTTCAGGTGATATCCCACTGGGTCAACAGGGCGGCACTTAACATGAAGACAGAAGTACTCGGAGAATTCTACGCCGCTCAGGGAAGTCTTCTAAGTATCAATACCGACGAACTACGTCCGATTATTGCCGATTATCTAAAAAGCTTAGAAAACGCGGGCCGGGCAATTGCTTCAGGCCAACGTGTATCTGAGGAAACCAAGCGGTTATTGGAACAGAACTTTATTCCTGATGAAGTTTATATTCAAAAAGCAAATAGATATTTTGACAATGTTTTGAATAGCAAACAAATAAAAAACAATGAGGGATTTTGAAGGGGGGATTTTTATTTCGACAGATAAAAACGTTGCAGGAGCACCGTGGTATATTGTGCTTTCCCGGCATTTTCCCGTGCGAACGCTGCTTGTTGACATGGCCATTCCCATACTGTGCTATTCTGTTTTAGCAAATTACGAAAAGCCTCTTGCCGGCATATTTTTCGCAGGAGTATGGAGCATAATGAGAGCGGTTTGGGAAAGTGTCCAACATAAAAAGGTATCCATATTTGCTTTGATGACCATTGTTTTTACGGTAGTAGAGTTTATCATGTTTTACGTTTCCCGTAGCTTGTACTGGCTTTCTTTAGCTATACGAAGTGAATTTTATGGAATTCTTGTCATGGCAACTTTGGCTTTCAAGAAAACTTTTATAGAAATAATGGTGGAAGAATCGAAAACGACCAATTTTACGGAGGAATTTAAAGAAACTAAGTATTACCGAAACTGTTGGAGATTGGTAACGGCTGCGTGGGGAGTCGCATATATTGCAAAAGGATTATTTTACCTGTATGTTGCACCGGAGCTTGATACGGGCCTTGCATTCACTATTCGGGCAATACTTGGCTGGCCTTTAGATATAATCCTGATTGCCTTTTCGATCCAGTTTCCGCATAAATATTGGCATCACGAATTTAAAAAGGGTAACATTACCATGCCGATTACAGCTAACGGGAAAGGCTCGTAGCGGTTGTTAGTACTCCTTTCGGTATGGAAGCACCCCATTAGGTAGACAGTATGTCATGCTGTTTACCTAATGGGGTGTTCTTCAGTCAGGGGTAACTAGCTGTTTGAATTATTGCTATACTGCTCTCCTTTTAATCCGGTATCATACAGTTTCATAAACAGTGTGCTTACTGCTTAACGGACGAAGAACCCAACCTAACATGTATGTTGAAGTGCTCAATTTTGTATAATAAATTAAGATAAATGAGTGTTAACCTGTCATTGAAAAGGACGAGCCGGTTGAACGGCATGTACCGTTGGGTTATCCCCCGGTATAGCTGGGAATGGAGAATGAAATGGATATATTAATCATCATATTGCTGCTGCTTTTCTGTCTGCTATTTTCCAATATCGTCAGTCATTATGTTCCGTCGGTCCCGACAGCACTTACGCAAATCGCCATGGGCATCGTGCTTGCCGTTGTCATTAAGGATATTTCATTTAAAATAGAAACGGGCTGGTTTTTGCTGCTGTTTGTCGCGCCGCTGTTATATAACGACGGAAGTCGTTTTCCGCGGGAGGAATTGTGGGAAATGCGCTTGCCGATTTTGGGCAATGCTATTATTCTGGTTATTATAACAACATTAGGCGGCGGCTGTTTTATTCACTGGATGATACCCGGCCTCCCGCTAACGGCGGCCTTTGCCCTGGCGGCTATTTTATCGCCTACGGACCCCGTGGCTGTGAACGGGATTGCCAAACGGATTCACATTCCCCAGAAGGTATTGTCACTCGTACGGGGAGAATCTTTAATCAATGATGCCTCGGGCCTGGTTGCCTTCAATTACGCAATCACGGCAGTCGTAACAGGTTACTTTTTACTGAACGAGGCAATTTTGGATTTTTCCTATAAATTCCTGGCCGGGGCAATAGCCGGTCTGCTATTGGGTTTTCTGGTAACCTGGCTGCGTTTTGCGCTGCGCCGACAAGGGATCGCCGATGTAACCTTTCATTCGCTGCTGCAGATAATGACGCCATTTGCCGTTTATCTTATAACGGAAGATGTTTTGCACGCTTCCGGCGTGATCGGGGTGGTAGCAGCCGGGATTGTTCATGCCCTGGTGAGAGAACGGACGGAAACCATGATCGCCGAAGAGCAGATCCTGACAGAAAACATCTGGTCCCTCGTTTTGTTTGTGCTAAATGGGGTGGTATTCCTGTTATTAGGATTAAATATTCCTTCCTCCATGGCGGAAGCCGTGGCAGATCCGAGTATAAACAATTACCTGCTCATCGGCTATGCTGCTCTGATCGGAACAATTATTTTGGGAATCCGCTTTGTCTGGTCCTATCTCTTTTTTTATGTTGAATATTATTATGGCAGTAAAACGAAAGAGGTTGTTAAGCCCGATTTTCAGACAAATCTGATGATCGGTCTGACCGGAGTCCGGGGCGCCGTTACGATGGCAGGTGTTCTTTCCATACCCTATTTTTTAGCGAATGGAGATCAATTCCCGCGGCGGTCGCTTATTCTCTTTCTCGCAGCCGGCGTCATTCTGTTCACTTTAATCTTGGCAACCCTATTTTTACCGGTGTTGAGCAAAAGAGAAGCCGGTACAGCGGAGACCGGGGAAGAAATGGAGTTAGATGAAGCGAAAAGGAAAATTCTGCAGGAAGCGATTAAACAGCTTCGACTGGAAATGAATGAGGAAAATCGGTTCGCCGCTTATGAACTGATTGATGAATATAAGATCAGGCTCCGGCATCTCCAAGCGGAACCGATGACGCGTGATATAAAGATATCCGAAATAAGGTTGATGGCATTGAAAAAAGAAAGGGAATATATACAGGCGGTCATGGCCAGGGGCGAGATGAGTGAAGCGGTGTTTATGTCAGTTGAAAAGTCACTTGACCGCCGGGAAGAAGCTCTTTCGGCCAATGTAAACTCCGGAGTCAGATATCTCATCGGCAGGATGATCAGAAACTGGAGGCGTTACAGAGGACATTCCGGTAAAAAAGCCGGAGCTTTGGCTGGCGCGAAAGTACGGATCAGCGATGACATCCGGCTAAAGGCGCTGCAGGCCACGTATGATTTTTTGGAGAGTTATGCCCAGGAACATGACCGGGCTCATCTGGTTTATCCGGTCATGCTGGATTATCGGCGAATGATCGAGCGACTGGAGAGGCCGGTTAGACCAAGCAGTGAAGAGAAAAAACAGCAAAAGGAAGACCTGCGCATGCTGGTAATCGACATAGAGCGCTCAGAAATCATCAAAATGTTTGAAGTTGGAGAAATTACCAAGCAACAGGCAAAAGAGCTAAGAAGATTTGTCAATCATATTGAAAGTGTTGTGCTGTATGAATATGTTGAGTAACCTGGAGGGATGATTTCGCCGGGAAAAGGAAAATAATAAAAAATCGCATCAGAAGGGTTTCCCGGCGAATAATTACGAAGGGGCTTCTTCTATGGCAACAATTCATTTTTTTTTCTATATGCCAGAAAAGAGAACATTTAAAGCGACATTCCCATATAAAATCTGTCTTCAATTTGAAATTTATAACTTTGAGGTAATATATGATAAAAGAATTTGAGCAAGCGAAAATGAATGAAGTAATGAAAATATGGTTAGATACTACGATTAATGCACACTATTTTATTCCGGAAAAATATTGGGTTGATAGCGAGCGTATCGTGAGAGAACGCTATTTGCCTATAGCGAAAACATTTATTTATGATGAAGATAGTATTATTAAAGGATTTATTAGTATCATGGAGGGCTTTTTTATTGGAGCATTATTTGTTGCTAAAGAATATCAGCAGCAAGGAATAGGTCTAAAGCTAATTAATTATTGTAAAAAGTTATATCCTACATTAGAATTAGCTGTTTATGTTGATAACATGGGTGCGGTAGAGTTTTATAAACGATGTGGCTTTACAATTCAAACAGAGCAAGCTAATGAAGGTACCGGATTCAAAGAATATATCATGGTTTGGAATGGAATTGAATGATTAAACCAGTACAGATGTAGGAGTATATAACGCTTCGGAAATAAAAAAAGATGACGATCAATGGCTAAACAGCGAGAACTGCACGTGATCGCTAAGCTCGGACAAAGAAGGAGCGACACCGGTGTTTAAACTGATTTTGTTATTTTTTGAATCAATCCCTCGCCGGTTTCGCTTAGAAAGGTTGAGCCTAAGATCAGGATTCCACCGATTATTTGTGAATAGGTCATGGCTTCACCTAGCAGCACTGCGGAGAGGAATACCGCGGTAACCGGGTCAATATAACTGAGAATGGCAATGGTTTGTCCTTTTATTTCTTTCATGGATGTAAAGTATATCAGGTAGGCTAAGCCTGTATGTATGATGCCGACAACCAGGATCAGGAGTACAACTTGTCCATTTAGTGAAGCTAATGGAATTCCCTGATTATAAAAAAGACTGGGAAGCAATACCAGACCCGCCATAAAAAGCTGGATCAGCGTTGTTTCAAAACCGGATAACCCTTTTATGAACTTGTTCATAAGTATTACACTGGCGTACAGGGCTGCTGCGGCCAGGCCGTAACCAATGCCTACTAAGTGTGTGTTAGAGAGGGTGGCTGAATTGTCGCCGTTTAATATCATAAAAAGCCCCGCTAAAGCGGCACTAATACAACCTATTTTGATCATGGTAAGGCGTTCTTTTAGAATCAAGGGAGACAGCATCATGACAAACATAGGGGCGAAGTAATAGCTCAGTGTCGCATTAGCTATTGTTGTGTATTTATAAGCCTGAAACAGGAATAGCCAATTAAAACCGATGGCAGCACCGGACAGTAAAAGTATCCGTATGTTTTTCTTTACGAGCATAGGTGAAAATGTTTGTCCCATCATAAAGCCTGCACATATTAAAAATACACAGCCAATGATAGCCCGTAAAAAGGCAATATCCAGTGACGGCAGATTTATATTTTTAACGAACACTCCGATAGTGCCAAAAACAAGCATAGCAGTTATAAATTTTAGCTGATCTTTCATGCGGTAGTCATCTCATTTCATTGTAATTTTGATGCCAGTACCTTGTCAGTCTTAAAATAGCAGGAGAATGACGAGGCTATTTTGCAGCCCAAGACGGAGGAGGGAGGTGGAAAATAGACCGTCAGTATCCACTGGATTAAGGCTGATAAGGTACTAGTGTAAGTATGATATGGGTGCATTGTCTTATCGAAGGCTAAGCAGGGTATACCACTTTGGTAAAATCACTGTGGGGCAGTAAATGAAAGAAAACTCCGCTTGTAAGAAAGGCGGAGTAATTTTCATTAATATGCTGTTAGTGGGTTGGCAGGACAATTATCGGAATCAAGCAATATTATATCATAATGACCGGAGTTCCGACATCCACTTTTTCAAAAAGCTCCTCAATATCCGGGTTGTACATCCGTACACAGCCGCCCGAAACATATCCTTCTACCGGTCCGTTCCAGGAGCCGTGGAGACATGTCTTATCTGATGATAAAACAAGCCTTCTTGAGCCAAAATCTATATCCCCCTGATTTTCAAAAACCAACTTTTCCATTACTTTATAGCTGCCTGGCGGTGTAGGCGTTTCCGGTTTTCCGCTGCCTACACGATATTCCTTAATTAATTGGTCATTTTCAAAATAACAGGCACGGTGGGTAGTCAGGTGTACTACCACGTATTTTTCCATTATTCATCACTCCCTATGATTATTCTATGTAGCATTATGTTTGTTTGCGCATAATAAATGAAGCCTCCTGTGAAGTGAAGAGGACACTGTCTTCAAGGAAAAATGCAAAAAGACTAGCAAAGACAGTTAATTTAGGAATATACTAAAAGAACGGACAGGATAAATTTTACTGCCCAGGAATACACTATAGAAATATTGCGTAATAGGAGGTGCGGGTTTGCGTAAGATTAATGTTGGAATTTTATTCGGCGGCAAATCCACCGAACATGAAGTTTCATTGCAATCGGCCAAGAATGTGATTGATGCAATTGACAAACAAAAATATGAGGTTACCCTGATTGGCATTGACAAGAGCGGGCGCTGGTATTTGAATGACCGGTCACATTTTTTATTAAATGAAAATGATCCCAAGCTAATAGCTCTTAACAAGTCGTCTACAAACATGATGTTTGTTCCCGGCGCGGAAGGGCCGCAGGCCATCAGTCCGCTGGGCGGCGGTCCGGCAAGCCATATTGACGTTGTGTTTCCGGTACTGCACGGAGCCTGCGGCGAAGACGGCACCATGCAGGGGCTTTTGAAGCTGGCAGGGATTCCCTTCGTTGGCGCCGGGGTGTTAGGCTCGGCGGTCGGCATGGATAAGGAGGTCGCCAAACGGTTGCTGCGGGATGCCGGAATTCCCATCGCCAAGTTTATCGTTGTACATAAATGGGACCGGGAAGGCCTAACGTTCAGTCAGGTGAGCGGCGAACTGGGCCTGCCGCTGTTCGTCAAACCGGCCAATGCCGGTTCGTCGGTTGGCGTAAGCAAGGTGCGAAACGAGGAACAGTTCCAGGCGGCGCTGGCTGCGGCCTTCCAGTATGACACCAAGGTACTGATTGAAGAATTTATTGAAGGCCGGGAAGTGGAATGCGCCGTACTTGGCAATGAAGCGCCGATTGCTTCCCGTATTGGCGAGATCAAAGCCCAGCAGGAATTCTACTCGTATGAGGCCAAATACATTGACGAAAATGGAGCGGTTCTGGAAATCCCGGCCAACCTGCCGGAGGACGTGATTAAGCAAATCCAAACCGTTGCCGTGAAAGCCTTTAAGGTACTCTGCTGTGAAGGGATGGCCCGCGTGGACTTCTTTCTGACCAAAGATAACCGGGCGGTTATTAATGAGATCAACACCATCCCCGGCTTTACCAAAATCAGCATGTATCCCAAGCTGTGGGAAATCAGCGGCATAGCCTATCCGGATTTAATCGACCGCCTGCTCCAGTTGGCGCTGGAGCGCCATGCCAATGAAAAGGAACTGAAGACCGACCGGGTGTAAATATTGAAAATGAAACGATAAGTCTATATAAATCAAACAGCTAGTTAGTCGTCAGTGCTAACTAGCTGTTTGATTTTTGCTATACTGCTCCCCATTTTAATTCTTATCCTACATTTCATAAACAGTGTGCGTATTATCCAATGGATGAAGGCTTCAAGCTAGCATGTATGAGGGAGTGGTGAATTTTGCTATAATAGATAAAAAAGTGTTAACCGGTCATTATTGAAAAGGGGACGGGCCAATGGAGCATGCATTGATGTAGAGCGTTCGGAAATCATCAAAGTGTTTGAGGATGGGGAGATTACCAAGCAACAGGCAAAGGAGTTAAGAAGGTTTGTCAATCATATCGAAAGTGTTGTACTGTACGAATATGTTGAATAACCCGGAGGAATGCGCGGGTTTGCGCCCCCGTATTGGTTTTCGGCAAATCTACCGAAATACTAACCCTTTCTAATTTAAGAGTTAATAGCACATAGCCATAATATGTCCGCTTTGCCGGACATATTATGGCTATGCTGCTTAATACTCTGTTGCTACAATTAAATTAATTTAGAGGTGATGGATATGTTACAGGCAAGAGACTCGCAGATTATATCCTTGCTATTAGAACATAATCAGGGTTTGTCAGGGAATGAACTGGCAAAGCTCATTGGTGTTTCCGAACGCACGATCAGACGGGATATTAAATACATTCAGGCCAATTTGGAACTTAACGGCTGCATATTACATTCCTCAGTTAAAAACGGCTATTCGTTAGAAGTGTTGGATGAAAAAAAGTTTGGTGTAATAAGAAAGCAATTAGATCAAAAGAATGAAAGCGAACAAATTATATTTTACATGTTAGAACAACTCATCCTTAACAGCTTGCAGGACACTTGTATTTCGCAAATGGAACTATCGGAGAAGCTGTATATCAGTCTTTCTACTTTAAAAAGCCATCTTAAAGATGTGGAAAAGTATTTATATAAATACCAGTTAAAGATTGTTAATTATAAAAACCGCGGCATGAAAATCTGTGGGAATGAACAGCAAATCCGCTATGCCATTTCCGAATACATTTCTACAAAGTACAAAGACGGCCTGCAGCCATATTATCAGACCATCTTTACTCATATCGATATAGCCGGAATGAGGCATATTGTGATGCAGGCGCTGGAGCATAATATGCTGGGCCTGACAGATTTGTCTATTGATAATTTATTAATCCATATTGCGATTTTAATAAAACGGGCCGGGGCCGGACAACTGATTCATTATAAGGAAGAGCAACTGAGGCAGATTTCTTCAACTAAAGAGTTTCAGGTTGCGCAATATATTGTCCGGGAAATTAACCGGAATTTTGAAGTGCATATTGATCTAAGTGAAACGTGTTATCTGGCACAACATATTATTACCAGCAAAAAATACTTGGAGCTTGAAACTGTCAAGTTGGATATGAATTTGGAGCAGTTGGTTCAAAACATAATGAATACGGTCAATAAAATCTGCGGTATTAATTTTTCCCAGGATGACACCTTGATTCATTGGCTTTCCCTGCATCTTGATATTGCTATTAAACGCTTGCAGAATCACATGAATATTCGTAATGAAGCGATGGATGTAATAAAAAAAGAATATCCCCTTGCTTTTCAAATTGCGGCTATCGCAGCAAAGGTGATTGAACAGGAAAGAAATATTAAAGTCAATGAAAATGAAATTGGGTATATTGCCATACATTTTGGAGCCGGTCTTAGCCGAAGAGGGGATGCTCATTGTGTTGCTGCAAAGAAGGCAGTTCTTGTCTGTGGAACGGGTATTGGAACGACAGTGTTAGTGAAAGCACGAATTCAAGAGTATTTTAAAGACCGGATACAAGTGATAGATACCATACCGGGTTATAAATTAACTGAAGACGTAATAAACTCTGTGGATCTGGTTTTAACGACAATTCCTTTCCCGCAAATAAAATCAGACAAAATAATAAACATTAAATCTTTGTTAAACATGGATGAAATCGCTTTAATTGAGAAAAAGGTATTGGACAGGGAAGTTTTTCATAATGATCTGCTTCTTGAGCTTTTTCGTGAAGAGTTTTTCTATCCCCAAATGGATTTTACCAACAAATGGGATGTCTTAGAGTTCATGACCGATCAAATGGTGCAAAAAGGAATGATGAATGAGATCGGAAAAGCTTCGGTCAAAGAACGGGAACAACTATGTTCTACGGAGTTAAGTAATTTACTGGCAATTCCTCATTCTTTGCATAATGATCTGAATAAAACCGTTATCCCGGTTTTAATATTAAAAGAGCCGATTATTTGGAATGAAAAGCGCGTGCAGATCGTATTGCTGATCAATGTGGCAAAAGAATTCTTTGAAGTTTGGGATCTATTCTTTCCTAAACTGGTTAAATTTTTGGTTAAGGAAAACGGGGTACAAGCCATATTAAAAGATCCGTCTTATTATCATTTCACAAAAAAATTAGCTGAAAAATTCATGGTTTAGTAAAGGTACTTTTGCAATCTTGTGAGGCTAGTACGCTGCGTCACCTAAACATCCTTGCAACCTTATCTAATGACAGAGTACTAGAAACCTTATAGATAAATCACAAAAGAAAAAGGAGATCATCTATTATGATTAATCGATATGTTTATCCGGAGCTTATCTGGGTAAATAAATCATTTGCAGACAAAGAAGATCTATTTAAAACAGTAGCGCAAAGTTTGTACAATAAAAATTTTGTTACGGAAACGTATTATGAAAGTCTCCTCGCACGGGAAATTAAATTTCCTACAGGTTTGGATATGGAAGACTATTACGTAGCCATACCTCACAGTGAATGCGGGAATATAAAAAAGGAATTTATTAGTGTCGTTGTTCTGGAAAAGCCTGTTACGATGAATAAAATGGATGATCCTCAGATCGAGTTGCCGGTGGAATATGTGTTTTTTTTAGGAATGAACAATGATCAGGACCATTTAAAAGTCTTAAAGGAAGTGATAACGATTATTCAAAATAAACATTTGATTTTAGAAATGAAAAAAACTTCATCGCCTGATCAAATTGCCGGCTTATTAACCAAGACTCAGTCTTTGTCCAGGAATATCAAATAATTAGTATTAAAAATATATGAAAAGGATGATGGAAAATGGCTAAAATTAAAATTTTGATTGCCTGTGGCAGCGGGATTGCCACATCCACGATTGCGGCTGATGCAGTAAAAGAGATCTGCCGGGAGTTAAAGATTCCCTATGAGATTGTTAAGTGCAGCATGACTGAAATTGCTTCTTTCGAACAAAGTGTGGATATTATTTTTACAACCAATAATTATACGGGAAAAACTGAATTGCCTCATATGAGCCTCACCGGTTTTATTACTGGGATTAATGAAGATGCTTTGAGAGAAAAGGTAGGAAAAACGATTTCAGATATTTATAAACGGTTGTAAAAACTTGCGCCCATACGGTTTTTCGGATTCTTACTTTACTTTTATCATATAAAAATAAAACAAAGGAGAGGGATTATTTTGGAGACACTATTGGCAGGTATTCAGCAAATTCTAGGGTTAGGTGCCAAAGCTATTTTACCAATTATCATCTGCGGATTAGGCCTGTTTTTCAGAATGAAATTAAGTGATGCCATTAAATCAGGTTTAACGGTTGGGTTAGGGTTTCTGGGGTTAGGATTAATTGTAACTTTGTTAACGACTACGTTAGAACCGGCTGTTGCGTATTATCAGAAACTGGGTTCCGGGTATACCATTGTCGATATCGGCTGGGCAGCAGTCGGTGCCGCATCCTGGATGGCTCCTTTTGCTGCGCTGGCAATTCCGGTAGGCCTGTTTATTAATTTGGCACTTATTAAATTCGGTGCAGTAAAAACCATGAATATTGATATATGGAACTACATGCATTTTCTGATTCCGGGCTTTTTAACTTACGTGTTGTTTAATAGTGCTATAGCAGGCTTTTTGGTTACTATTTTGATGTCGGTGATTGCGTTGTTTGTGGGCGATAAATTAGCTCCTATCTGGCAAAGATATTTCGGACTTGAAGGGACTACCTGCACAACTGTTAATTTAATCGCCTGGACATTCCCGGTAGCCCTGCTTATTAATAAGATTATTGACTTAATTCCGGGGTTGAATAAAGTGGACTTGAGCATAGAGAACGTAAATAAAAGACTGGGAATCATCGGTGATCCGATTATTATCGGACTGTTTGTTGGCGGCTTACTCGGTGTATTGACAAAACAGGGTTTCTCCGGTGTTGTCACCATGGGGATCGGTGTTGCCGGGGTCATGCTTTTAATGCCCAAGATGGTTAGTATCATGATGGAAGGCCTGTCACCTGTTGGCAAAGCAGCCAATAGTTTCATGAAGAAAAAGCTGGATAAGGAAAAAGAATTAACTATCGGTATGGACGTGGCGCTTGGTTTGGGTGATCCTACAACCATTACCACAACGGTTATTACGATACCGTTTGTCATTTTGTTTGCTCTGATTCTGCCGGGTGTTCAGTTTTTCCCGGTAGGCATGTTGACCTCCGTTTGCTACTTTGCAGTGGTTTGTACTCTTGCCAGCAATGGTAATTTGGTTAGATCGGTCATTTCGACCCTTACCTATTGCGTTATCTCCATGTATACCTGCGCTTATGTCGCACCCGGAGCTACGGCAATGTTGAAAGCGGCCGGGTTAACTATTACAGGATTGGGCACCGATGTATCGGTGGGTTCACCTATTTGGGGTGTGATTATCTATTGGTTTAGTTCGGTTCTTCATTGATGGCAGCCAGCTGAATGCATACTGTAAACAGGTATGCCGCCGGTAAAACGCAACCCGTAAAAATTGAAAATTTATTATATTCAATCAATAAGCAAGGCGGGTAAATACCTTGATTAAATTTAAATGGGAGACAAGTATATGGCAAAGATAATTCCTTCTATTTTTAATGCGGATATAGTAAATCTGATTGGTGATATAACCTTTTTGGAAAATAATCATATAGAAGTTTTACATGTGGATATGATGGACGGAAATTATGTGCCCAATATCGCGTTTGGTCCTGATCAAATTGCCAAAATCAAAAAGAATACGTCCCTGAGCCTGGACGTTCATTTGATGGTTAATAAACCGGAACGGATCATTGACAGGGTGATAGATGCCGGCGCAGATTTAATTTCCGTTCATTATGAAGCAACACCGCATATCCATGAAGTGGTGAAAAATATTAGAAAACGGGGAGTTAAAGCAGGCATTGCCCTTAATCCGGGAACTTCGCCAGATGTTTTAAAATACATGGTTGAAGAGATTGACTTCGTTTTGCTTATGTCGATTAATCCGGGACATTGGAATCAGGAGTTTATTGATACTATTTATCAGAAAATCAAAGAAACAAGCGATATCATTGCTGATCGTGATATTGCCATTGAGATTGACGGGCGGATGAATCCGCAAAGAATAAAAAAAGCATTTGATGCAGGTGCATCTATGTTCGTGGTGGGCAGCTATTTATTTGACGGAGATAAGCAGAAAAATATATTCACATTACAAGAGGCACTTAACAGATGATAAGGGGTGATACTATGGATGCTTTAAAACTGTACGGGGTTCGGGATATCCGGTTTGAACAAGCTGAAAATCCGGTCATTCAGAGTGCGAATGATGTTATTGTGAAAGTTAGGGCAGCAGGGATATGTGGATCGGATATATCCAGATATAAGCTGTTAGGCCCTTATATTCCGGGAATGATTTGGGGCCATGAATTTTCCGGAGAAGTGATTGAGGCAGGGACGGCGGTTACCAATGTCGCAAAGGGCGACAGAGTAGCCGGTTGCCCGGTTGTATTTGACGGAGAAGACTATTATTATAAAAAAGGGGAATATAACCGGAGTGACTTTAATACTGCTATTGGCGCAAAACGTCCGGGTGCCTTTGCGGAATATATCTGCCTGCCTTCGCAAAACCTTGTACCGATTCCTGATTCCCTTTCGTTTGATGCGGCGGCTTTGATGGAGCCTTCCACGGTAGTTCTTCATGGATTATATAGAACTTCCTTGTCGGTGGGGGATACCGTTGCGGTAGTTGGAGCCGGCGGCTCGTTAGGGTTACTTGCCATTCAATGGGCTAAGGTTTTTGGCGCCAAAAAGGTAATAGCTATTGATATTGACGATGCCAAGCTGGCGATAGCCAAAAGACTTGGGGCAGATGTAATTATCAATTCTCTACAGGAAGATACGGAAGCGGTTATTTTACAACATTCCGAGGGATTAAAAGCAGATCTCGTAATGGAGGCTGCAGGATCTCCCATCACGGCTTCCCAGGTATTTGCCTATGCTAAAAAAGGTGGCGGCGTTGTTTTCTTGGGTATTCCTTATGGTGATGTTACGGTCAAGCGATATTATTTTGAAAAAATATTAAGAAGTGAATTAACGGTTTGGGGATCATGGAGTAATGTTTCGGCACCCTTTCCCGGTAAAGAATGGTCTGATAGCGTTCATTTCTTTGCCGAAGGAAAGATTAACACTGAGGAGATCATTACACATCGGTTGCCTTTAAGCAAAGGTCCGGAAGTTTTTGAAAAGTTGATGGAAAGAAAGGAACTGTTTGGCAAAGTTATCCTTCATCCATAATTGAAATGGAAGGAACCGTACAAATTTATTTTACGAGGGGAAGAATATGAAGCTACAATTGGCTATTGATGAGCTTACTGTGGAAGAAGCGCTGACGGCACTGGAGACGTTAGCTCCTTATGTTGACATTGTTGAAGTGGGAACCCCGCTTCTTATAGACGCCGGAAGGGATGCCATCAGACAGATTCATAAGAAATTTCCTGACCTGAAAATTCTATGCGATGCAAAAATCATGGATGCAGGGGCTTATGAGGCGCGCTTGGCCTATGAGGCCGGTGCGGAATATGTAACGGTTTTAGGCGTTACAGATGATTTAACAATAAAAGAGTGTGTGAATGAAGCAAGAAAATATGGAAAAAAGGTCATGGTGGATATGATTTGCATCCCCGATTTGGCTGCACGGGTCCCGGTGATAGAAGCGCTGGGCGTAGACGTCATTGCTGTACACACCGGGGTGGATCAACAGGCCAGGGGAAGAACCCCGCTGGATGATTTGATTGAAATCCAAAAACATGTCAAGTCTTGTGAGGTTGCGGTGGCCGGTGGTATTAATAGCAAAACGGTTGGCCAATATATAGCCCGGCAGCCGGATATTTTAATTGTCGGAGGTGGAATCTTCAAAGCTAAGAATCCTATGGAAGAAGCCGGAAAAATTCGTACACTAATGAGAGATTAAATTTGTAGCTTAGCCAGGAGCTTTTGCCCATCGGGTAAAAGCTCCTTTTTATTTGTCTTGAGTTGGTAATCGATCTAAACTGCAAGAAGTCAGAGATCATGGTTACAGTAACGGCAGGAAAAAAGGTTTTCTTGCCAGGAAGGTCATCAAACTGATAATGTAGTGGCGCCGTGAGAAACGGCAGCATAACGACGGAGGAACGCGCCTGAACCGGTTCTGTAAGACGGATGGTAAACATTGATTTTTTGTTAAGAAGGATATGTAAAAATTGTCGCGAAATGTTGAAAAAAGGAGGAGTGGCGGTTATGGCAATTGCAAAGTGGAAAGATGAATACAGTATTGGTATTCCTGAGGTTGATAAACAACACATGAAATTATTTGAAATTGTGAATCGCATACAAGAGTTACTATGCGACGAATTTATTACCGACAAGTATGATGGCATCGTGGCAATAATAACGGAATTAAAAGAATATACGATTTACCATTTCAAGATGGAAGAAGACTACATGCTAAAGAACGGTTATAAAAAGTTTTTTTCCCATAAGGTGTTGCATCAGGATTTTATAGAAAAGATTAACGCAGTTGATTATTCTAAGATTGATAATGAACAAAACAAATATCTTAATGAGATATTGTATTTTGTCTGTGATTGGCTTATAACACATATTCTAAAAGAGGACAGATTGCTGGCTGAAATGTAATTTCTTTATAACTTTTTAAGAGCCGAAAGGCTCTTTTTCTATTTGCTGAATATTAATGTATTGAAAATAAATAAAATTATCATGGAAAATATTGCATACTAAAAAAAGTTGCAGTATAATTTGAACAAATAAATAAAATGTTCAAATATTTATAAACGGATATAGACAGTCATTGGGTGCTTCCTGTCTATAATAAAAGGGGGACGAAAAGTGACTGGTCAGAGACGTGATCAGATTTTGGATGCTTTCATGCGGATTGTTGCAGATCACGGCATAAATAGAACAACCATGCGCGATGTTGCACGCGAAGTAGGCTGTAGTGTGGGGACAATTTATAATGAGTTTGCCAGCAGAGAAGCCCTAATTGACGCCTTGCTTGAGCGGGCACAACAAGAGATGGATCAGCTATTGAAAGAATTATCGGTGTCTTGCCAGGCTCCTGCGGAAATGCGGCTCCGCCGATTCATGATCGGGTTTGTACAGGCAGTCAATCTCAAAATGCAGAAAGACCGGGCGTTTACCGAATTTGTCAAGGAAATAAAAAATTTCCGCCATATAGGCTTTAAGCCGACAGATTTGGGAAAGACGATAAAATTGAAGGTGATCGGCATTCTTGAAGAAATTCTGACACAGGGTGTCCGGGAGGGCACCTTTGAGATTGATAATATTCCATTGACTGCGAAGCTGGTGAGGGAAGCATTTACCGAATATTTGGTCCCGTTTCTCACGCTTGAAAAAACAATTGAAGACATCGTCGAAGGTGCCCAAGCCATGATGGAGTTGATCATTAAGTCAATTAAGGCAACATAAACATTGCCAATAGCGGGGGAGAGATTAAGATGTTGCGAAATCTTAAAACATCTGTAAAAATTCTTAGTTTAATTATTCTCATGACACTTTCTTTGCTTATTGTCGGCTACTTAGGTCATTATGCAACGACGAACATGGCCACGAGCCTTAATGATATGTATAACAATCGCTTGCTGCCGATTCAGTGGCTTAACTCGGTGCGAGCAGAAAGCAGAATTAATGAAAATCTCACCTTAGCGATTTTCCTCAGTCAGGATAAAGCCAAACAAGCGGTGCTGCTAAAGGAGATCGGCGAACATAAGGCCAAAGTGGAAAGCCTGCTTAGCGATTATTCCCAGGCAAAGCTGGATTCTTATGAGGCCCAGACGGTGCCCCAGGTAATGGAGGAAATGAAAGCCTATCGGGGTGAATGGCAAAGAGCGCTGGATCTGGCGATGGCAGGGAGGCAGGCGGAAGGTTATGCGTATTTTACGCAAAACGCCGCAGGTCATTTGGAGAGCTTAAATAAGTTGCTGGATGAACTGGTTGAACATAATTCGAAAATCGCAGCAGAGGAAAAAACAGCTAATAATGCTCTTGCGGTGTACAACGACCGTCTTGGCCTGGCTGCAACGCTAGTGACGGTTCTCATCGCCCTGGGAATGGGTTGGCTGATTTCCCGTTTGATCGCTGTCCCGTTAAATCAGATGGTTTCACAAGTAAAGCAGTTGGCGGCCGGAAATCTTGCCGATCGGCAGGCTACGGTAGTATATGAAGATGAAGTCGGCCAACTTAGCAAGGAAGTCAATGTTATGGCGGGGCACTTGCGTAATTTAGTAGTTAATATTACACAGACTGCCGAGCAGTTGGCGGCAGCTTCGGAAGAATTGACGGCTGGCACCGATCAAGCTGCTCAAGCGACGGAAGATGTCACAGTTACCATTGCGGAAGTTGCACAAGACGCACAGGAACAGTCAAATGCCATTGAGGATGCTACTAACATCGTCATGCAAATGTCGACGGCTATTGAACAAATAGCCGGCAATGCCAATACGGTAAGTGGAGCGGCCTCGAAAACCGCTGAAGCTGCCACAGCAGGTTCCCAATCGGCAGATTTGGTATCGGTCCAAATGGAAAGTATTGAAGAAACGGTGGGAGCTTCAGCACAGGCCGTAGAAAAGCTTGGCGAGCGTTCAAAAGAAATAGGGCAGATTGTCGATACTATTTCCGGTATTGCCAGCCAGACCAACCTGTTGGCACTCAACGCAGCTATTGAGGCGGCCCGTGCAGGAGAACAGGGACGAGGTTTTGCCGTGGTCGCCGAAGAAGTGCGTAAACTGGCGGAACAAGCCCAGGAGGCAGCGAGCCAGATTGCTACAATGATCGGTGAAGTCCAGGCCGAAACCAGCAGGGCGGTTACAGCCATGAACGAGGGCAGCCAGCAGGTAAAAACCGGCGCGGAGGTAGTGGTTAACGCCGGGAAGGGCTTTAAAGAAATCGTCTCGCTTATTGATGACGTATCGTCGCAAGTAATGGAAATTTCTTCGGCCATACAGCAGTTGTCAGCGGGTAGTCAGCAGATTGTGACTGCCATGCGTAACATTGATGATATAGGCAAAAAGTCGGCAAGCCGGACGCAAACAGTTTCGTCGGCCATAGAGGAACATTCCGCATCTATAGAGGAAATCTCATCTTCTAGTCAGGAGTTGTCTATTATGGCTGAGAAACTGCAGGGCGCGGTTCACAAATTTAAGGTGTAATAGGCTGAAACTTACAGGTTTAGAGGCTGTTGGCAAAATGCAAAAAAGGGAGCTGTTGCACTGAAACAGCTCCCTTTTTTGCTGTTTTCCTCACGATTTTGTACGCTAAGATTTAATTGACTATAACAATAATGTCATAGTTTATAATAAAAAGCGGAGGAGAGTTAACGATGCTGATCAAGGAATTATCTTTAAAAACAGGGGCAAGCATCCGGTCATTGCGATATTATGAAACCAAACATTTACTTCATGCGAACAGGCTTGACAATGGTTATCGTGATTACGACGAAACAGCAGTCCAAAAAGTAAAAATCATTCAGTTGTATTTGAGCCTGGGTTTAACGACAGAGGATATTGTCCGCATTATTGATTGTCCAACTTCGCTTTCAAACAGGCCGTTATGCCAGGCAGCCTATAAGCTTTATAAAACGAAGCTGGAAGAAGTAAATAAGCAGATGGCCGTTTTGCAACAGGTGCAAATTCGTCTGGAGGAGCGCATTAATGAACTTGAAAAGAATTAAGGAAGGAGGATCTTTTTATGATTATCGACAGTCACGCGCATGTTATACTGCCGCAGGAGCGGCAACTAGAAATGATGAAGCAGGCAGGCGTAGACCGTACTATTTTATTTGCTACGACTATTCATCCGGAAACGGCACAAAATCTCGATGAGTTTGCAGTTGAATTGAAAAACTTATATGACATTCTAAACGGAAGAAACAATCCGGTCCAGGCAAGAATAGACTCAAGCATTGAGCTGGCGCAAACTGTGAAAAGCGACCCTGAGAAATATGTTGGTTTTGGGCCAATTCCGTTGGGACTGTCTTATGAGGAAAATCTGGAGTGGATCAGTCAATATATTTTAGCAAATCATTTTAAAGGGATTGGTGAACTTGCACCGGGTACAGGACAAGTCGGAAAGTTAGAACCCCTGTTTCGGGCATCTCATGAAGCCGGTGACCTTCCCCTTTGGGTTCATGCCTTTTTCCCTCTGAGCTTTGCTGACATCAGGGAGCTTCTTGGTTTGGCTCAAGCATATCCGACAATTCCTTTGATCGTAGGGCATTTAGGGGGGATAAACTGGTTGGATACACTGAAAGCAGTACGGGATTTGCCCCAGGTTTATCTTGATTTGTCGGCAACTTTTACGACCATGGCGCCGTCGTTTGCTATTCAGGAATATCCTGAACGGACTCTCTTTAGTTCAGACGCTCCCTATGCCTCGCCGCTCGCCGCCCGTACCGTACTGGAACAGATTGTTCCCGACAAGCAGGTTTTACAAGAAGTTCTGGGCGGAAATATTGCCCGATTATTAAATATTTAGAAAAACGGGCCATCAGAAATAGGGGTGTTTTTCAAATAAGATATTTATTAAAGTAATTCACGTAAAGCTGTTTGTAATCGGCTGAATAAGCTTTAAGCCTATATTTACACGATGAATGAGGTTGTACACTGATTTTTGGGTGCAGCCTCATTTTAGTTTGTAGATACGCTTTTTGTAGAATGAGGACGGTATGATTATGCGAACTGTTGTCTAACGGCTGCTGGCGATAATCCCTGCTGACTAAATGAGACCGTACTTTCCCGGGAGTGGCCTGTTTTCGTGGGATTTACATATTGTAGGGCTATCCCTAGAGGATAGTAATATTCTATAATAGTGTTTTTTTCTAGCTTTCAAGGTAATTGATGCAGGCATGCCTGTTGTATATAATTTTAAATAGAGGTTGGTAATTTACTTATTTTGTAAGTTTCTTGAGGAGGTACAACCGTTGTTGGATGGACAGCGTGGGTGAAGGGATAGTAAGTGAACCTTGCGCTAATGACATTGTTCTATAAATTACATTATTTAAAAGAGTTTATATCTGGAAATATAAAAGGAATTTGTAGAATTTTGTGGAATTATGCCAGAGTTAATTCGAATCAATGTTAAACAATAATTATTTGTAATTAAAAAGGAGATTAATTAATGAACTGGTTAAATAATCTAAAAGTAGCACGTAAACTTGCCCTGTTAATTGTTGTATTTGTCACTGCCTTATTATGTGTTGGTGGTGTAGGGTATTATTTTTTAAATAAAACCAACCAGGCGATGGATAGAATGTACAACGAAAAAATTACTGAACTTGAGCTTATAAATGAAAACCGTGTGTATGCGAGAAGAATTGAAGGCAACTTGTTTTCGTTAATGGTGACGACCAATGAAACTGAGAATAAAGCATTGGCGGATTCCATTAGTGAGAATGTTAAACTATTTGATGCCAACTTGACTAAATTTGAACAAATGCCAATAGATGACAAAAGCAGGGCGGATGTCAAAGAAATGCGGGAAATATTAGGAAAGTACAGAGAAGTAAGAAGTAAAGTTATTTCTCTTGCCTCACAAAATAAAAATACCGAAGCATATGCTTTATATACTCAGGATGCGAAGCCTTTAGCGGATGGATTTATGCAAAAACTGATCGTAGTAGGCGAAGAGACAAAAAAATCTGTGGAAGAAATGAATATACAAAATCATAAAGATTTTGTATTCGCGAATACTATGTTTGTTATTGTTATTCTTTCATCTATTTTACTTGGAATTTTACTTGGAGTATTGATTACCAAAAGAATTACAAAACGCTTGAATGATGTTGCCATCTTTATGGATACCGTAGCCAAAGGCGACTTTACAAGAGAAGTCTCTCAGCAGAATTTAAATGATAAAAGTGAATTTGGTACTGTATCCAAAGCCGTCGCTACAATGAATAAGAATGTAAAGGATTTAATTAGACAGTTAGCTAATACTTCCGAACAACTGGCAGCTTCTTCTGAGGAACTGACCGCAAGTGCAGAACAATCGGCTCAAGCCTCTAATCAGGTAGCAGGATCAGTAACCGAGGTGGCTCAAGGTGCAGAGAAACAACTAGAGCTAGCTCATAATGCAAGCAGCGTAGTCCTTCAAATTTCTAACGCAATTAATCAGGTTGCGTCAAATACGGAAACAGTTTCCGATTCTGCCGAAAAGACGGCTATGACGGCTAACAATGGAGAAGAAGCGATTAAACAAGCGGTAAGCCAGATGCAGATTATTGAAGAGAAAACCAACGCTACGGCTATTGTAATTACAGAGTTAGAAGATAAATCAAAGCAGATTGGGCAAATTGTCGATGTTATTTCCAGCATTTCAGGGCAAACCAATTTATTGGCTTTAAATGCGGCAATTGAAGCGGCCAGGGCTGGTGAGGCAGGAAGAGGGTTTGCTGTAGTAGCCGAAGAAGTCAGGAAGTTAGCCGAACAGTCTCAGGATGCGGCAAAACAAATTACTCAGTTGATTAGTGAAGTACAGGCAAAGACCGACAGTGCAGTAACCTATATGAATGATGGTAAGAACGAAGTGGATAAAGGGGCTAAGATTGTAACGGTAGCCGGTCAAAGCTTTGGTGAAATTTTGACTATGGTAAAAGACATAACCGGTCAAATACACGAAATCTCTGATGCGATCGAGGAGATTACGAGCGGTACTCAAAATGTTGTTAATTCTGTGCAGGATATTGACGATGAAAGCCGGAAAGCCGCTGAGCAAACTCAGACTATCTCTGCAGCAACGGAAGAACAATCCGCCTCGGTTGAAGAAATTGCATCGTCCAGCAGGAGTTTGGCAAAAATGGCGGAAGAATTACGAGTTGCTATCGGAAAATTTAAAATCTAGCATAATAAAATGGTATAAGTAAAAATAAGGGGTGCTGCATTTCGCTGTTAAGGCGTTTTGCAGCATCCTTATTTTCAAAGCAACGAATTTGCATTCGGTCTGTTATTTATGATTGGAGCGGCGTTGCAACACTAAGGCTTGTGTTGCAACGCCGCTTTTTAACTTTGAAGATTCAAGGGTTATGTGTGGTGGCATGACATTTGCACTATATGTTTATGTGGCCACAACAATCGTTAAGGAGAGGGATATGAAGAAAAAAATTCTAATTGGCTCCCGGGCACGTTCGCGCGCCGCCAAAATGACCGAACTATTGGAAGCAGCGGGCTACGAATTAATCCTGAACCCCTTTGACAGGACGCTGACCGAGGCGGAGTTAGTGGAGCGGATACAGGGGGCTAGCGCGATGGTCGCCGGCAGTGATGTGGTAACCCAACGTGTTTTGGAGGCAGGAAGCCCCAGTTTGAAAATTGTTGCCAAGCAGGGGGTGGGTTATAACACCATCGATGTGGAAACGGCTAAACAGCTTGGTATTGCGGTGACGATTACCCCGGGGGCAAACAGTAAATCAGTGGCTGATTTGACAATGGGTCTTATCCTTGCCGCAGCAAGAAATATCGCAGGGATGGATCGAGCCATTAGAAATGGCGAATGGTATCGCCATACAGGTGTTGAACTGAATAATCGAGTGTTAGGCATTGTTGGCACAGGGCATATTGGGCAGGAGGTAGCGAAACGGGCGGTTTCTTTTGGCATGAGCCTCATGGCCTACGATACCTGTCCCCGGCAGGAGCTTGTCGATCAATATGCTGTACGTTATGTGGAGCTGGATGAACTTTTTTCAACGGCCGATTTCGTTTCTTTGCATGCGCCGGCCCTTGCCACAACAGTGGGGATGGTGAACTCGCAGCGGCTTAGTAGAATGAAAAGCACCGCTTTTCTGATTAATACGTCCCGTGGCGAGCTGGTGGTGGAAGACGCTTTATACGAGGCGTTGCGGCACAACCGAATTGCCGGTGCGGCTTTGGATGTTTTCTGCGAAGAGCCGCCCAGGAATTCTTTGCTGTCCGAGTTAAGCAATACTACATTTACCGCTCATGCCGGGGCCTATACGGAAGAAGCCATTGTAAATGCCGGTGTCATTGCCGCCGAGGAAATTATTCGGGTGTTAGCGGGGCAAGAGCCACGCTTTGCCGTTACAAACTAAGGATTGAGAAGGGAGCTATTTCCATCGTGCAGACCAAATATGAGATAGTAAAAACAATTGTAGATAGCGGTATGGTGTTAATTATTAGGACGGATCAGGAGGACGAAGCAAAAAAGGTTGCCGAAGCGGCGGTAGCGGGCGGTGTCAAAGCGCTTGAAATCACGATGAGCTGCGCTAATGCCCTGGGAGTGATTGCCTATCTGGCTGATAAATACAAAGGTCAGGATATTGTAGTCGGCGCGGGAACCATTCTTGATGCGGAAACCGCCAATGCCGCCATGCTTGCCGGCGCCAGACTGCTGGTTAGTCCCAATCTGAATCCGGCCATGATCGAACAGGCCAACCGTTATCAGGCGGTGACCATATCAGGCGCGATGACGCCGACAGAAGTGCTTAATACTGTGCAAAGCGGCGCGGACTTTGTAAAAATATTCCCCGCCGAGTTCTTAGGCCCCCAATATATTAAGACGATTAAAGCGCCGTTGCCGCAGGCTGCCATTGTACCAACCGGCGGAGTTAATCCTGCTAATGTGCAGGAATGGTTTGCTGCAGGCAGCAGCGCTTTAGGTGTGGGCAGCTATATATCGAAGGCGCATAAAAAGGACGGTGATTACGGAAAGGTTACCGCTGCCGCCAGAGAATTTGCGGCAGCGATCAAACAAGCAAGATCATAACGGTGCAAAGGAGTTTTAAACGTGGTCGGTGTCATTATCGCTACCCATTCGGAGTTAAGCGAAGGGGTGGTAAAAACTTCAGAAGTTTTATTGGGAAAACAGAATAATGTAAAGGTCCTTACCTTGCATGTCGGTGATTCTATTCAAGCGTTCAGAGGGCAATTGGAAGCAGAACTCATTTCCCTGCGAACTTGTGAAGGCGTAGTTGTATTAGTGGATATGCTGGGAGGAAGCCCCTATAATGTTGCGTTTTCCTTATTGCAAACATACGATTTTCAATTAATTACCGGGGTGAATTTACCCATGTTATTGCATGTCTTAACTAAGCGGGAAAGTTCCCTGAATGAGGCTGTGCTGGCCTGTGAATGCCTGGAGGCCGCTAAAGAAAGCATCACCCTGTTAAATCGTGATATGATAAAAAAAATGCAGCAAGCTGCAGAGTCGTAGGAGGGAAAAGGCATGGCGCAGATCGTGTTTTCACGGGTAGATGACCGTCTTATCCACGGTCAGGTTGTAACCAGTTGGTTGAATTATAGCGGCGCTAATCACATTATCATTGTTGATGATTTAACCGCGCAGGATGATTTTGTAAAAATGATTTTAAAGGGTGCTGTGCCGCCGGGATACAAAATGACCGTGTTGTCCATTGCGGATATGATAGCGACTTTTGCCGCATTGCCTGAAGATAAAGTGTTTTTATTGGTTAAAACCCCGGCTGTTATTTTAGCCTTGGCGGAGGCCGGTATTGCTATTAAGGAATTAAATGTCGGCGGCATGGGCGGCAATGCGGAGCGGAGTAAATTTTATAAAAATATATCGATGTCGGAAGCGGAGAAAGACTGCATAAAGAAGTTGCTGGAAAAGGGGCTGTCCATCTCCATTCAGGTGATTCCGCAAGATAAAAAAATAAATATTGAAGATCTTTTATAGGAGGCGTTATTGTGGAAATATCGATTATTCAGGCTATATTAATTGGTATTGTATACTATATGGGCACCAACGGGAATCCCTGGCCAACCGTTCTGGGGAGTTATATTATCCGCCAGCCCATCGTGGGCGGGACCCTGGTTGGCTTGATTCTGGGCGATCCTGTGCAAGGTTGTATTATTGGAGCTGCCATTAATTTACCGTATATTGCCTTTATTACCGCCGGCGGGGCTTTGCCCTCCGACGCCGGTTTGGCGGGCACGCTGGGGACCGCGGTTGCGCTGGCCAGTGGCCTTGAGTCGTCTGTGGCGATTGCGATTGCCGTACCGATTGGCTTATTGGGTACGATTATTTGGGTAACCCATATGACTGTGGATGTTACCTTTGTCCATATGGCGGATAAAGCGGCCGAGGAAGGAAATTTGGATAAGATTTGTTTTCTGCATATTATCCCGCCGCAGATTTTTATGTTCATTATTTGCGTAATACCTGTAACCCTGGGGGCCTATTATGGCGGGGATATTATTAAATCCATTATCAATTTATTGCAGGGAACGCCTTTGCACGTAATGAGTATTATCGGCGGCATGCTGCCGGCTTTAGGGATTGCCATGAACATGAGCGCCATGGGACGGAAAGGCACGCTGTTATTCTTTATTCTGGGTTTTGCCATGAGTGTATATTTCAATTTGGGCATTATTGCGGTTGCTATTTTTGCCACCATTATTTCATACTTTCATGCCATGAATATGAAGGAGGTACAGTAAGATGAAGGATGCGGAAACGGTCATGGAGAAGAAGAAACAATTATCAAAGATGGATCTGGTACGCGCTTATTGGATGTGGAACTTTTTTTCTCATTCTAATTACAACTATGAACGGTTACAGGCAACCGGCTTTGTTCAGCATATGGCACCTATTATAAAAAAGTTATATGGCGATGATCCGGAAGAATACAAAGCCTGCATTAAAAGGCATATGCAGTTTTTTAATACGGAACCGTATTTTGGCGGTGTTATCAATGGCATGGTTATAGCCATGGAAGAAGACAAGGCCAATGGCGCGCCGATTAGCGGCGATATGATTAATAGCATTAAAACCGGCTTAATGGGGCCCTTTGCCGGCGTGGGCGATACCATCTGGCAGGGGACGCTTAACCCGATCTTTATTGCCTTTGGCGTTACCCTGGCCAGCACCGGGAACATGATGGGGCCGGTGCTTTACGCGGTCTTAATGTTACTCTGCCTGTGGGGACTGGGCTATTTTATGTTCATGCGGGGTTATACTATGGGCAAGGTAGGGATTAAGCAGCTCATGGAAAGCAATTTGTTAAACCGGATCTTAGTGGCGGCTTCGGCTATGGGGGCTATCACGCTGGGGGCTTTGTCGGCTAATTTTGTCAAGCTATCTACGCCGGTCGTCTTGAATATCGGTCAGTCCCAGATCAATATTCAGGAGAAAATTTTTGATACCTTGATGCCACATATATTACCGCTATTATTGGTTTTAGGCACTTATTGGATGTTAAAAAAGAAAAGAATATCGGCGACCAAATCCATGTTGATTTTAGTGCTTATTGCCATTGCCGGCGGTGTGCTGGGCATCTTTTAAATAATTATTTGTGAATTAAATGGTGCATTTAGCTCTACTACGTTAAGACGGACATTGTAGAGCTAAATTCCTTTATTTTTTCTGACGAGGACGGGAGGATGACTATGAAAGAAAAAGTGGATATTTTGATTTCCGGTGGAACCATCGTTGATCCTAAGAATAATCTTATGGAGCAGCAGGATCTGGCAATTCGGGACGGAAAAATCCTCCCGTTGCAGCCAGCTTGTGACCTGCAGGCTGAACAAGTGATCAATGCCAAGGGCTATCTGATTACGCCTGGTCTCATTGATCATCATGTGCATATTTTTGACGGCGGCTCGGAATATGGCTTTTTTCCGGATTCCGCATTATTGCCGATGGGGGTTACGGCAGCCGTTGATGCAGGCAGTGCCGGAGCCGCCAACTATGAAAGCTTTAGGCAAAATGTCATACTTCGCAGCAAGATGAAGCTGTTTGCCTACCTTAATATATCCTCCATGGGCCAACTGGGCGGGAACTTTCCTGAACAAATCAATCCTCAGTACTATGATCTTCCCCGCATCAGAAGCATGATAAGTAAATTTCCGGAAATATGCGGGTTGAAGCTTCGCTGCGATAAAGCGATCATTGGTGATTGGGGCCAGGTCCCACTCCAGGCAACCCTTGCTATTGCCAGGGAACTGGATACCCGGCTGGTTGTTCATGGCAAGAATCCAGCGCTGCCGCTGGAGACTATTACTGCTCAGCTAGAGGCCGGGGATATTCTCTGCCACTGCTATCAGGGACTGAACAGCACAATACTGGAGCAAGACGGCGGTATCAAGAGCAGCATCCAGGCCGCGAGAACGCATGGCGTGCTGTTTGACAGTGCCGATGCGAAGGGAAACTATGATTATCAGGTACTGATTCCTGCTCTAAAGGAAGGGTTTGGGCCTGATATAATCAGTACGGACTTAACATTATCAACACTCTTTCATCCGCAAATATACGGACTGCCGTTATTGCTGTCGAAATACTTAAATCTGGGACTGCCGTTGCTGGAAGTTATCCGGGCCTGTACGGAAAACCCTGCCCGTATACTGGGGCTGGAAAACCGGCTCGGCACACTGGAAGCGGGGGCAATTGCCGATATTGCCATGTTTGAATTAAAACAGGATGTTGCTGTCGTTTTTGAAAATAAGAATGGAGACTGTTATAATGGAACTCAGGTTCTTGTTCCGCTGATGACCATCCTGGAGGGGAAAATTGTCTATCGGCATATGGAAACTATGTTTCGTTATAGCTGAATTTATGTGAAAATTTAGAAATTACGGCTAAAAATAGATACCGGATAGATGTTTGATGAGAGGTAATCGGTATGGCACGAATAGATAAGATTGTACAATTTTTAAAAGAATATAAAAAAACTAACAAACCCGGAATTAGTGCCCAAAAACTTGCCTTGGAATTGGCTATACAAAGATGCGACGCTTCTCTGGAGCTGAATCGTTTGTTTAAAGAAGGCGTAGTGACCAAGACCGGTACGCGTCCGGTATTATATCAAATCAAAGAAAATATAGAAGAACTAAATATTAAAACGCAGCAGGCCTGCAAAAACAAAAATGAAAAAATTCCTTTTGCCGAAATTATTGGCTATGACGGCAGTATAAAAGCCCAGATTGAACTTGCTAAAGCGGCGATTATTTATCCGCCTTACGGACTACATACATTGATTTTAGGCGAGAGCGGGGTCGGGAAAAATCTTTTGGCTGAGGAAATGTGGGCTTATGCCAATCAATGCTGGAAGAAAAAAGAAAAGGATGAGATTCCTTTTGTGCAGTTTTGCTGTGCCGATTATGCCGCCAATGAACAACTTTTATTAGCGCAGCTATTCGGTTATGTGAAAGGTGCCTTTACCGGTGCCGATGAGGACCGGGACGGAATTGTCGAGCGGGCGCAAGGCGGGATTTTATTTCTTGATGAGATTCACCGGCTGCCGCCGACAGGCCAGGAGCTTTTATTTATGTTAATTGACAAGGGCGTTTACCGGCGCTTGGGGGAAACCCAGGAGCGGCGCAAAGGGCAACTGATGATTATCGGTGCAACGTCGGAAGACGTATCTAGCTCTTTATTAATGACTTTTCGCCGGCGGATTCCGGTACAGATCAGCTTGCCGCGCATCAGTGAGCGGCCGATCCGCGAGCGGGTGAATATTATTGTGCATTTTGTCCGGCAGGAAGCCAGGCGCTTGGGTATATCAATATTTATTGAGGGCAGGGTTCTGGAAATTTTTGCGAATTACCATTGTCCTGCCAATATCGGTGAATTGCGTAACGATGTCTTATTGTGTTGCGCAAAAAGTTACCTGGAGTATTCCACAGCTTCGGAACAGTATTTGCAATTAAGAGAAAAAAATATTCCCCAGCGCATTTTTTCATTAGTGACAAGACAATCGGTGTTGGATACGGCGGTTACTAAGCTGTTTAAAGAGGGCATTCTCATTAAAGCAGACAGTCTGTTGCTGCAGTCTGAGCAGGATAATGTCCATGATTTTCATATTGATTTTTATAAATACATTGACCGCAAGATGGAATATTACCGGCAACTCGGAATATCGGACGAAGAGATTACCATCAAGGCCCGGCAGGATCTGGAAAAGTATTTTAGTTCTATCGATCAAATTTTACGGAAAACCAATTCTGTGGATATGCCCGCCAGTATTATTGAAGCCCCTGTCTGGGAGATTGCCAATGCGCTGGTGAATGATGCGGCGGAATGTCTTGACCGTAGCTATAGTAAAAACACGCTTATGGCACTGGCCTGGCATTTGCAGCAATTTAAGGAACGGTCCGCCTCGGGACGGTCCATTTATAATCCTGATTTAACAAATATAAAACAAAAGCACAGTTCGGCGTTTAAGATTGCCGAAAAACACAAAGAGAGTATAGAAAAGAAGCTCGGTACGATAATACCCGAGGATGAACTTGGCTTTTTAACCATGTTCTTAATTCACGGGGGAGAAGACTACGGGCAGGCCCATGCCGGTATTGTTGTTGTTGCCCACGGCCGGGGTGTTGCCCAGCATATGGCGGAACTGGCTAATAATCTGTTGGGTATGGACCGGATAAAATATTACGAGATTCCCCTGAACCGCAGTAACATGCAAACGGTGGGAGATCTCCGCACGATTATCAGGAAGATTGATGAGGGACTGGGCGTCGTTTTAATTGTGGACATGGGATTTCTCGTGACGATGGAAGACACCTTATGTCAGGAAACAGGCGTACAGGTACGGGTGATCCCCAACCTGACGACCGCCTTGCTCCTCGAAGCGGGAAGACGCTTATTTACCACCACTGTAAATAATTTGGACGATGCAGTAAAAGCTATTTATGATGCTTACGATGACTATACCATGACGATCAGGCAGCGTCATCAATATGGTAAGCTTGCCAATGTGGAAAAAGTCGAACCCAAGGTGGTACTGCTGGTTTGCGCCACCGGGCAGGGCGTGGCCAAGAAGCTGCAGGAAATTTTAGTAGCCGAAATTCCGGAAGTGAGCAACCTGCAATTCAAGATGGCCAGTGCCGCAGAAGATATTAAAGCAATGCTTCAGACAACCGAACTAAAAGTAAATTTAATTATCGGCAGCTTTAATCCGGAGGTCCCGGACGTTCCTTTTGTACCTGCCGGGGAACTTTTTAGTCATGACGGTATAAGGAAAATAAAGAGTATTTTGCAAAGCCGTCAGCCGGCAAGGTATGAGCTGGCGAATGAAAGTCAAGTGTCTAAGAGCGTTTACAAACTGTTGGAAGAGCAGCTTGGCAAATTTATTAAGAGATTGCCCTTGTATAAGGTAGCGGATGTATGCAAGGAACTGGTGGAAAAAATATCGAGTGCGTTCTTTCAGGGCGCTATGGAACAAGATGTAATTATCCGGACTTATTTACATGCGGCGTGTATGTTTGACCGGGCTTATGCCCAGGAGGCGTTATTAGAGCCGCAATGGAGTAAGGAGATACAAACCGAACGGGAGCAGGATTTTAAATGTTTGGAAAAAATCATACAAGAAAGTGCTGCTCAATTGTCACTGGAGGCTCCGGTTGGTGAGGTATGTTACTTTTTGAGCAGTTTGCCTGGCGGGAAAAATAATAACTTTAAGGTAGGCAAAAAATGAATTTTACGGGAATCACGCTGGGTTGCGCCGCAGTTTACAAGGGAAAGTCTTAGTTGGCGGATTGTCGGTTCCGTTAATTCCAGTTTCCTGTCATCGTTACTTGAACACTCTCTAAGGTCATTCATCATAAGGAGGAACTATGTCCAAAGATAAAGTAATTGCCAAAATGAAAGAAATTTTCCGGGAAGTGCCCTATGGGATCGACCATACGCTCCAAGTGCTGCAGGATGCGGAACTCATCATGGAGGGGGAAGGTATTGGGGCGTCTGAACGAGAGCTGATTTCTGTTGTTGCCATTTTGCATGATATAGGGGCCGTGGAAGCGCAACGCAAGTATGGGTCGATGGAAGCCATTTATCAGGAAAAAGAGGGACCGACGATTGCCAGGCGTATATTGGAAGAGCTTCACTATGACTCCCGGTTTATTGAGCGGGTCTGCCACATTATTTCGTTTCATCATACACCGGCTAAAATTGACGGGTTGGATTTTCAGATACAATGGGAGGCCGACCTATTAGCCAATCTTGCCTATATGGATATTAGAAACGACAAAGAGCAGCTCCGGCAGTACATTGAGGAGCAGTTCAAGACCGCCACAGGCAAAGCCTTGGCACTAGAACGGTTTATGTAAAAAATAGAATAAAAGCTGCCGGATGCTTGGCAATGAATAGATTCCACGAAACTTCGCGGGGTTATTCAGGCAGCCTGTATAGACTGGTTTCCGCCCGGTGACAGGCCTGCAGCGGGGGATGGCTGAATGATGCCCGATAGAGACAGTGACGAGAGAAGTAGCGCAGGGGCTGGTACGTATGACTTGGAAAAATCACACGTACCAGCCCCTGCGTAGTTTAAAGATGATATAATACAAATATAATGTAGTTTCGAACTTCTCTTGATGAAATCGTTCCCCAGGTTAATTTAAGCCGGGCAGGTGATGTTATGGGAATGGCAGCTTATTACCGTTCGCAGCAATTGGAAATAATACATCTTAAAGACTGGCAGATAACCTACCACGAGCATAATCATGTATCGATATATACGATCGGCTTTGTCCTGGCGGGAGCTGTTACTCTTATCTGTGAAGAGCAGGCTGTTGCCGTTCAACCCGGGCACTTTTTTATCATCAAACCTTATCAGATGCATGCGCTGCTATTACCTTCTGTTTATAATATGATAGCGGTCTGCCTGCCGAAAGAGCTTATGGAACAGCACAATGCCAACAGTCTGCGGGAAATACTTTCCCAGAATATTGCCCGCTTAGACCTGTCCATTAAAGCTACATGCCTGGAGACGGCAGTTGGCGCGCTTTACCAAGGTGAGCCGCCCCTGAGTTTAGACGGTGATCTGCTGGCCAGTGTCAAGCATTTGCGGCTAAACCCTGAAAACAACAGCACCATACAAAACATGGCCGACAGTATGTATTTCAGCAAATATTATTACATTAAACGGTTTAAGCAGAAGCTGGGGATGACTCCGCATCAATTTCAGCTACAAAATAAGGTTCGCAAGGCGCAGCGGATGCTGGAAAACGGTAAGCCGTTGACCGTGATTGCTGCTGACCTGGGCTTTTACGACCAAAGTCATTTTATTAAATGTTTTAAACAGATCATCGGCCTGACTCCTGCCGTATATAGGCAAGCGGTTAGCCGGTTACCTTAACTTGCTTAACATAATGCGGGGATGAACTTGGCGAACAGGCACAGCCCGTCCGGCCCGGCCGTAACTTCATGCTCGCTGCCGGCCGGAAAGATAGAAATAGTTCCCGGCTCATAGGGCAGTTCCTGTCCCGCATTGACGCATACACCGCCACCGGCGACGACTTCATGGGTTTCCAACTGTGTCTGGTGGATGTGCAGGCCGATTTTTTTGTCCGGCGCTATGCGAACCAGATGGTAGCTGAAGGCTCCGCCGGCATCTTTAGCGGTAATCAGATGCTTGAGCGCCACTCCTTCAAAGGTCGGATGGAGCGACCAGGCCACAGCCGCAAAATTAACCTGACCGGATGGCAGTACAAAACGGCCGGTTTCAAACTTGTCGAACAGATTCATCATAACCACTCCTTTTAGCATTTGTTTTTAGTGTACGGGATGGGGTGGCCGATTGATAGGAAAAAATTGCGCAGTTATTTAAGCGCGCGGGTTTATTTATTCAAGATAAAAAGCGGTGGCAGGCGGCAGGGGGCCTTATATTGATGTGGATAAATATGATACGCCAGGCAAAGAAGTTTAAAAGGCGGCGATTGTGATATAATAGAAGGCAAGAAAGGGGTTGTGTGTATGTTTATATATGATGTTGAGTCTGTATGGTGCCGGGAGGTGCTAGTACAGTAAACGTATAGCCCTCCCGGTATTTCAGACATGAAATTTGGGGAGGCAATCGGAAATGGAAAAGTCAAACCTTTATAGTCTGGGACTTAATAGCGGTGTTGCACAGGAGGCTGCTCTATATAAAGAGCTGCACCTGGCCCGCATATCGGTACAGCATAAAGAGTTATATATGGTTATTACGGAACAGGGCGAGCTGCGGGCCGGACTTGCCGGCAAGCTGCAGTTTTTGGGCAGCGGAAATGGCGACTATCCTGCCGTGGGGGACTGGGTGATGGTGGACCGCCTGGACAATCGCGGCGGTCACGCTATTATTCAGCAGCGCCTGCCGCGCAGCAGCGTCCTGGTGCGCCGGGCCGCCGGTACGGCCTATGACAGCCAGGTCATGGCAGCCAACATAGACGTGGTGTTTATTTGTATGGCGCTAAATCATGATTTTAATCTGCGACGGCTGGAACGGTATTTGTCCCTTGTCTGGGATAGTAGGGCGAAGCCGGTCGTCGTCTTGACGAAGGCTGACTTGTGTCCGGAACTGTCAGGCAAGTTGTCGGAGGTATATACTGTGGCCCTTGGCGTCGACGTACTTGTGACCACGGCAATGGAGGAAGACGGCTATGGCGGAATCAGGCAATATATTGCGGAAGGCACTACTGTTGCGTTCATCGGCTCGTCCGGGGTCGGTAAGTCCACTCTGATCAACCGCCTGCTCGGCAGTGAGACTTTGGCGACAGGGCATATTCGGGCCGATGACCGGGGCCGGCATACAACAACTCATCGTCAACTGCTGTTGCTTCCCGGCGGCGGGATGGTGATTGATACGCCGGGCATGCGGGAACTGCAACTGGCAAATGCCGATCTAGGGGCATCCTTCGCCGATATCGAGCAATTGGCCGGTCGCTGCCGTTTTCGCGATTGCAGCCACGACAGCGAGCCGGGCTGTGCCGTGCAGGCCGCTGTCCGGGAAGGTACCCTCGCTGCCGGACGGCTCCAAAATTATGTGAAGCTGCAGCATGAATTATCTTATCAGGGACTGAATTCCCGTCAGCTTGAACAGGAAAAGACCAACCGAATGTTCAAGGAAGTGGGCGGTCGCAAACAGGCAAGAGATTTGGGCAAGCAGAAACAAAAGCGCAGATAATAAGAAAAAGATCAAGCCCCCGGAAGGGGACTTGATCTTTTCTATTGTGCCGCAGTGTTGTACGGCGCAATTGTACATGGGCAAATTATCCTGATCTTCTTAGATGAGCTGGTAGAACAGACCATGCTGCGAGCAATGAAAATACAGCTTGCCGTGGCCGAATTTGTGGAAACGGAACTGGAAGTTCCATTCGGGATATTGTTTTACCAGAAAGACCTTATCGCCTGTCACATAGGCGGCAAAAGAAATATAATGCTCCTTGGTCATTTCGTGGGAAGCGGAAACATACCATTCATCCTCGACTGGCTCCAGCTGGAGCTGATGGTGTTCGTCCGCTTTGACCGCCACCAGCGGTTCCAGCTTTTTGCCGCAGCAGGAAATACCGGCATCAACTGTGGCAGTGATGAGATTTTTGCACTGTGGACAGCTATAAAATTGAGTTTTTTTCATATTTCCTCCGACTAAATCATTTTGTACGATATGCCCTAACAGGATTTCTTCAATATTGACTCCGAAGATCTGGGAAAGTTCGGGCAGCAGGGACACGTCAGGGCAGCCAAGCCCCCGCTCCCATTTGCTGATTGTTTTGTCACTGATATTCATAAGCTCGGCAACCTGCTTCTGGGTCATTTCTTTTTCTTTTCGCAAGCGGTAGAGCAATTGGCCTGTTTTTGCGCAATCCATTAGCAGCACCTCCATTTGTAGTTTAGACGATTAAGGGTATTTAGACAATAAACGAACCGTAGAGTAGTGTCTTCTTCGATTTTAGTATGTGCAAAATTACAGATGCCGACCAATAGCGGCTGACGGAGAGTTTACTATTTAAGAATAATTTTCAGTTTGGGAAGGAGAGTCCGGCAAAGCGGATAATTATATTAACAGTCCAATATGTGATGCTGCAATAACGAAGTAACAAGTACGGGAGGGGCCCCGGTCCTATGAACTGGAATTACGCCAAACAATTTTTTGACCATTTATCGCTAAAAAATCTAAAAAAAGTGATTATCCTTTTTGATGTGTTTCTTTTATGTTTTATCTGGGGCAGCCTTTTGCACAAAATAGAAAGTGAGCGGGAGCTTGAAATTAATAGCGCTGTCAGGGAAACGGCCAATTTGGCGCGCGCTTTTGAGGAACATACATTACGGACCATTAAAAATGCCGATCAGGCAGCCATGTTTTTAAAATATCAGTATGCAACAGAAGGCAGGAGCATTAATATTTCCAGGTATAAGCAGGAGGGGCGCTTTGCCCAGCAACCCTTTTTGCTGATGGGCATTATTGACGAAAATGGCGAACTTGCCGCCAGTGATCAGGTGCCGTTTGTTCCCTCCAATTTGAAGGATCGGGAACATTTTTATGTGCATAAAGCTTCACGGGAAGATCAATTGTTCATCAGCAAGCCTGTACTGGGCCGGTCTTCCGGCAAATGGGCGCTGCAGATGACCCGGCGAATTGATCGACCGGACGGCAGTTTTGGCGGCGTTGTAGTGATTTCAGTCGATCCTTTTTATTTTACCGATTTTTATAAACGGATGGATCTGGGCCGTAACTTTTCCATCACGCTGGTCGGTCTTGACGGTATTGTCCGTGCCAGGCAAGCCGGTCAGAACGCTGACGTAGGACAGGATATCAGTGACAGTGTGGTCATGAAGCACTTAACGACTAACACGTCGGGCTATTATATTGCTCACAGCAAGGTGGACGGTATAAAACGTATCTACAGTTACCGTGCGTTCAGCGAATATCCTCTGGCGGTCTTGGTCGGCATTGACGAGCAGGAAGCTCTGGCCGGCATGAGCCAACGGGCGGGGGTCTATTACTGGGGCTGTGGCGTTGCTACAGTAATCATTATTCTATTCGGCATTTTGCTGATTAAATACATCACGCAGCAGAGGCGTGACCGGGAGGCTTTGCGCCAGGCCTACGAGGACCTGGAAGCCAAGGTGCTGCTGCGGACCCAGGAACTTTTTGCAACGAACGGGGAACTGGCGGCGGCCAATGAAGGCCTCCAGAAGGCTAACCGGCAATTGGCGAAGAAGACGGAGGAAATACAGGAGATTGCCTATTCGGATGCTCTGACCGGTTTGCCGAACCGCCTGTATTTTAATGAGTGGATTGATCAGGAAATGCGAAAGGCCAGCCAGGGAGAAGCGGCAGGCTGCGTTTTATTCATCGATTTGGACGATTTTAAGACGGTGAATGATGTGCTGGGCCATTCCTATGGCGATGCTTCTATCGTGATAGCCGGACAGCGGATTGTTGCCACCGCCGGCCGTGATGCGCTGGTGGCGCGTATCGGCGGCGATGAATTTGTCGTCATTCTGCCCGGTTTGCGTGACCGGGCGGCTATTGCCGGCACTGCAGAGGCAATTGTCCGGGAGCTGGGAATTGACTATGATGTCGGTGGCGAGTGCTTTTCCATGTCGGCGAGTATTGGCATAGCCTGCTATCCACAAGATGGTTATACCGCCGAAGACATATTAAAAAATGCCGATAATGCCATGTATGCGGCAAAAAAGAACGACCGGAGCGGCTGGAGTTTCTACGAAACGTATATGCAAAAGGAAGCGCTGGCCAAGATGGTGCTGCGCAACAATCTGCGGTATGCGATTGAACGGGGCGAGCTTTCCTTGAAATATCAACCCCAGGTGGCTGCCGGGACTCGAGCTATTGTCGGTTTTGAAGCGTTGCTGCGCTGGGACAGCGCGGAGCACGGCCCGGTATCGCCGGCGGCGTTCATTCCCATTGCCGAACAAAGCGGACTTATCTATGATATCGGAGCCTGGGTGTTAAGGGAAGCCTGCAGCTTTGCCCGGCGTTTGGCTTTGAACGGTCATGAAGATATCATGATCGCCATCAATGTATCGGCCAAGCAGCTTGCCGCCGATGACTTCATTGACCTGGTGCGTAATACTCTGGCGGATACCGGCATAAAACCCAGTCAGGTTGAGCTGGAAATTACCGAAAGCCTGCTGATGAATTCCCTGGAGGATGCCAGAGGCAAGCTGAATGAGCTGCGGTCAATGGGAATTCGGCTTGCTTTGGACGATTTCGGAACCGGATTTTCCTCTCTGACCTATTTATGGAACTTACCGGTCAACACGTTAAAAATTGACAAATCCTTTATTGATCTTATCTTATATGATGCCGCTAAAGCAAAAATCGTAAGTACCATTATCCATATGGCCCACGATTTTGATATGCTGGTGGTTGCCGAGGGGGTAGAGCAGGAGCAGCAGCTTTGCTATCTGAATGAAAACTGCTGTGATCTAATCCAAGGTTACTACATAAGCAAACCGGTCAGTGAAACAGAGGCTATTAATATGCTAGGTAACCACTGATTCATCCACACTGTGCAGTCTAGTACCTCATCAACCCTAAACCTGTGAATACTGACGGCCTATTTTCCGCAAGCCTTCGTTGTCGTCAGTCGGCATACTAACGGTGTGCCTCCTTCCTCCGCCTTGTCTCGCGAAAAATAGCCTCGCCATTATTCTTACAGTTTTAGGATTGACAAGGTACTAGTGGTCCACCAACTCTGAAAATACAATTCCTTTACGGTCCTTTTTCCGCAAGGCATCGTTGTCGTCGACTTACCTATGTTCGATAGGTGCGTCTTCTTCGCCTTGCCTTACGAAAAAATCTCTCGCCAGGCCGGCAGGTTCATTTAATCAGTGGTTACCCAGAGAAGAAAGAAGAATGAAGGCGAGGAACTGGTGTCTGTCTCCTTTGGATATAATCCTGGATAAAGCTTCTCCCGATACGGGTTATTAACCGTTTTGGGAGAAGCTTTATTTTTTAATTAGACGAAAAGACTGATTTTGTCGAAGAAAGGAATTTTATGTAGGCGAAGAAATATGAGTAAAATAAAAAAATACAGGATTTAACAATGGGTAGACTGATTAAGCGATTTATTGATTAAAGGTAGGGGAAAGGATGTTGGATATGAAACTGGCAGGGAAAATGCTCGTGTATTTTATGTTTGTTGTGGCAATTGGTGCAATCGGTTTCGGTTTTGTACTGTACAATGTCAACGTGGCCGGAAGTTTGCTGGATAAGGTTAAACAGGAGGACATGCCGCGTTTGATTCAAACGGCAGAGGTTTCCAGGGAGATTGAAAATAAATTTGCTTCTCTGCGTGGATTCCTGATTTCCGGCGATAAAGTTTCGCTGGATAACTATCTTCGGGTGACCGCCGAAGCGAAAAAGAGTGAACAGGAATTGTTGGCAGTAGCACGTACGGAAGAAGGTAAAAAGATACTCAGTGAATTAATGGCCTTAGATGAAAAATATTCACAGATAGCTGAAACCGTTGTCATTCCCTATAAGCAAGCAGGTAAAGAAGCAGCGGCCCTTCAGGTGATGAATGGCGAACTTACCGATGTGGGCCGGCAGTTGCGCAATAAGGCGAAAGAGTATGTGGATTTCCGGCGGGCACAAATCCAGGACTCTATGGAGCGGTCGGTGACAGCTGCCGATAACAGTGAAATGGCTTCGATTATTGCCGGGCTATTAAGCATTCTGGTTGGCGGCGCTATTGGTTTGTTTGCGGCCCGCAGCATTTCCCGTCCGGTTAACCAACTGGCGGTTGTGGCGCAGCAAGTGGCCGGTGGTGATCTAACACAGCAGGCGAAAGTGGAAAGCCGGGATGAAATCGGTCAGTTGGCAACCTCGTTTAACACGATGGTAGCCCAGCTTAAGGCGCTGATTCGGCAAATTAATCTGAATACGGAACAACTGGCGGCCTCGTCGGAAGAATTAACCGCCAGTGCACAGCAGTCTGCCCAGGCCGCTGAGCAGGTAGCTGTTTCGATTACCCAGGTAGCCAATGGTGCTAGTGAACAGATGGCGGCTTCCGATGAGACTTCTGCAGTTGTCCAGCAAATGGCGGCAGGCGTGGAAGAGATGGCGGCCAGTGCCAATCAGGTTGCCGCTCAGTCGGCTCAGGCGGCAGATAAGGCGCAATCAGGCGGGGTGGCTGTGGACCAGGCGGTTAGTCAAATGACCCGGATTGAAAATGCGGTTAACACCTCGGCCACGGTAATTACTAAGTTAGGAGAACAGTCCCAGGAAATTGGTCAAATCGTTGATACCATTGCCGGCATTGCCGGGCAGACCAATCTCTTGGCGTTGAATGCCGCGATTGAAGCGGCCCGGGCCGGTGAGCAGGGGCGAGGCTTTGCAGTGGTGGCCGAGGAGGTAAGAAAGCTTGCCGAACAGTCGCAAGAGGCGGCTAAAAAGATCGCCGGTTTGATTGGAGCCATTCAAGAAGATACGGAGCAGGCAGTTGTTGCTATGGCCGAAGGAACACAGGAGGTGAAGACCGGGGCAGCCGTGGTCGACGCCGCCGGTGATACCTTCCGGGATATTGCGGAACTGGTATTACAAGTCTCCGGTAAAGTTAGGGATATTTCAGCAGCCATTCAGCAAACAGCGTCTGGCAGCCAGCATATAGTTGGATCTGTCAAGCGAATTGATGAACTTAGTAAACAATCAGCGGAGGAGGCCCAGAGCGTATCGGCGGCGACCGAGGAACAACTGGCATCGATGGAGGAAATTGCTTCCTCAAGTGAAGCTCTGGCTAAGCTGGCCCAGGAGCTTAAAACTGCAGTAGCCAGTTTTCGAATATAGGGTATATAACAAAAGGTTCTGCCAACCAGGCAGAACCTTTTGTTCATGAATTTTTCGGCTGTTATGAACACCATGAAAGCAGCCAATCCTACTTGGAACATGTTAGGATAGTTTGGCAATTTCTTTAATTTTGTCAAGGTCCAGGTCTTTAAGGGCCCGTACGTTGTCCGAAACGACTTGTGGGTCCCAGTCCCACCATTTGGCCTGCAGCAATACTTCAATCACCGCATCGTCATAGCGTTTCCGGATTGGTTTGGCCGGTATGCCGCCGACCACGGTATAAGGAGGAACATCCTTAGTTACCACGGCCCGGGCACCAATGATGGCTCCGTCACCGATCTGGACACCGGACATGATGAAGGCCTCATAGCCGATCCACACATCGTTGCCGATGACAATATCGCCTTTATTATCCCAGGCTTCGGTGACAAAGCCGGCGTGGCTCCAGTCGTCAAACAGTTCAAACGGATAGGTCGATAACGAATGGAGGGTATGATGAGCGGCGGTAAAGATGAACTTTGTGCCATGAGCAATGGAACAATACTTGCCGATAATCAGTTTGTCGTGATTGACAATAGGATAGTGATAAAGAACATTCTGCTTTTCAAATAGCAGAGGGTCCACCGAATCGTGATAAAACGTAAAATCGCCGATAAGGATATCGGGATTATGGATGGCATTTTTAATATAGCACATATTTGTGTTGCCTTCCCGTGGAAACAGTTTGTTGGGGTCAGGACGCTGACGCATAAGTATCGCTCCTTTGGCTGTTGTGTCTTTTATCTATATTGTTCAAGATAAACAGGATGAACCCTTTTATAATATGGGCATAAAAGTTTGCTCCATGCATGCCTATTCGCCTGGCTATAGCAATAGTTGTTCATTTTTATCCGTTGAAACGTGCTAAAGTTAGTGATGGTTGCGAATTGCTGTTGCTGATAGGGTTAGTACTTTGTCAGTCTTAAAACAGTAGGGAAAATGGACGGCCAGTATTTACTGGAGTAAGGTTGACAAGGTATCAGGTATGGGAAGAGCAAAAATTTTGATAATAATAATTATGGAGGAACGATATGAATAAAAGGGTAGTCATTACAGGAGCAGGTGCTATAACTTCTTTGGGACAGGGCGCAGCGGCCCTGTGGCAAGCGGTTAAAGAAGGCATATCAGGGATAAGCCGGATTGAAAGAATTGATGTGACCGATTTACCGACCAAGGTGGCTGCAGAAATAAAAGCGTTTGATCCAGGACAGTTCATGGACAAAAAAGCAGCTAAAAGAATGGACCGTTTTTCTCAGTATGCCATGGCGGCAACCCATATGGCCCTGGAACACTCGCGGTTAAGCGCCGGCAAGCTCAACTCTGAAAGAACGGGTCTGATCATGGGTTCCGGGATCGGCGGTTTGGAAACGCTGGAGAATCAGCATCGTATGTTATTGGAACGGGGCGCAGACCGGGTCAGTCCGTTTTTGGTGCCGATGATGCTGCCCAATATGGCCGCCGGAATGCTTGCCATCCAGTTTGGCATTAAGGGGTTTGTCGAGTGCGTTGCTACGGCCTGTGCAACCTCGACCAACGCAATCGGCGACGCTTATAAAGCAATCCAGAGAAATGCTGCCGATGTTATGATTGCGGGAGGAACGGAAGCACCCATTACCCGGCTGGCGCTGGCAGGCTTTTGTGCCAATAAGGCGATGACCACAAACCCTGATCCCAACAGTGCCTGCAGACCCTTTGATTCGGAGCGGGATGGATTTGTGATAGGAGAAGGTGCCGGAGTGGTCATTCTCGAAGAACTTAACCATGCCCTGAACCGGGGCGCAGATATTATTGCCGAAATCGTGGGTTATGGCTGCACAAACGATGCCTATCATATGACCGCAACTCCTCCTGACGGGGAAGGCGCCGCCCGGTGTATGCAACTGGCCTTAACCGATGCAGGGCTTAGGCCAAGCGATATTCAATATATTAACGCTCATGGAACCTCCACCGGCCTGAACGACAAGACCGAGACTGCCGCGATAAAGGCTGTATTTGGGGAGTATGCCTATCAATTAGCCGTGAGCTCCACAAAATCGATGACCGGCCACTTATTAGGCGCCACCGGCGCTATTGAAACGATGCTTACCGCCTATGCGCTAAAAGAGGGTTTTTTACCGCCGACGATCAACTATGCCAATCCGGATGAGGAGTGCGACTTGAATTATCTACCTAATCTTGGCAGGCAGGCTGATATTACTCATGCCCTGACCAATTCTTTTGGCTTCGGCGGGCACAATGCGGTATTGGTTCTAAAACATTACCAATAGTCGACGGCAGCGCAGGCTATTTGACGGTAGTTTATCAATAAGAGTCAGATGACGGCGGTCCGGAGGTGAAACATGATTGATTTAAAAGACACGATAGCAGAATGCATAGCCTATATTGAGAACAACCTGCATAATAAGTTTTCCCTGGATGACATTGCCGCTCACTGCAGGATATCGAAATATCATTTGCACCGGATGTTTAAATCACTGACGGGAGAGTCGCTGATGGAATATGTCCAAGCGCGGAAACTCTCCGCCAGTATTGATGAACTTACCAATACCCATATGAGAATTATTGATATCGCTTTGGATTATGGCTTTGATTATGAACAGTCTTATATCAGAGCCTTCCGCAAGAGATTTGGCCATACGCCTTTGAAAGTACGGTCGGAACAAATGTCCATCCCCATTAAGGAACGGCTCAACATGAATGACATCCTGTCGCTGGATAATTCCATTATTTATAAGCCGTCATTTATTTTTAGGCAAAAGTTTTTCCTTGTCGGCATGGAACATAAAATTATGAGTAAATCGGGGGACAAGGTTGCTAACGCGTATGGAAGGGATTTTTTCTATCATCACCGGCAGCAAGTAACAAATCCAATAAATCCTCATGTATACTTCGGCTACACCGACTGGAAGGACAGCGAGAATGGCTATATATTTTACATGCCTTCCGTACAGGTGCAGAATCTGGATCAGATTCCGGAAGGAATGATGGGTGTCGCCATTCCGGCGCATAAGTATGTCGTCTTTCGTTTTGTTGGTTTTTTCCGTCCCGATGAAATCAATGGCCGGCAAGTTGGCCGGCTGCTGGTCCACATGTATTCCAAATGGATTATAAAATCCGGCTTTACCTTTGCCGATAAGTTCCGGTTTGAATATATTGATTCCAGTTTAGCCAAAGATGATTATTGTGAATTGGACATTTATCAACCCATCGTGGATGCCAATAAAATGTAGATCTGGCAAATAAAACCGCCACTTGCTGTGCAGCAAGTGGCGGTTTTGCCTTTAAAGTAACTGTGGAGCTTGAGCGACGGGATGGATTCAATTACTTTCTTACAAGCGTCGGAACGTTTTTCTGCCAGTCTTCATTTAATTCTCCATGAACTTGTTCCAGCAAATCAGGAATCTTCAGCTCCTGTGGGCAGTGTTGTGTACAAAGACCGCAAGCGATGCACCGGTCTGCGCCATGACCGGAAGGCAGCAGGGTTCCCTGATAAAAAAACTGGTCGATCGGGTGAGGCTTTACAAGCTGATAGTTGTTATAGAGTTTAAACAGTTCGGGAATACTCACGCCCTGGGGACAGGGCATGCAGTACTGGCAGCCTGTGCAGCCGATGCTGTTTTTTGCTTCGAAGGCTTCTCTGATTTTAGTTATTAGTTTTTGATCTTCTTCCGACATAGCATTAGGTTTGGCAGCAGCAAAGATATTCAAATTGTCTTTCAACTGGTCGAGATTGCTGGTGCCGCTTAGAATGAGCGATACCTCCGGCATGTTGTACAGCCAACGGAAGCACCATGCGGCAAGCGACCGTTTCTGAGGGTAAGCGTCGATCAGAGCGTGAACCTCCCGGGGGGCGTTACTCAGCAGATTTCCTCCGCGCAGCGGTTCCATAATGACGGTGGCCAGACCCTTTTGGGCGGCATACCGTACCCCCTCAATGCCGACCTGCTGATATTCGTCCAGAATGTTGAGCTGAATCTGGGCCATCTCCCAGTCGAAGGAATCAACGATTTCTTTAAAAGCTGCCGTTGTGCTGTGAATCGAGAAGGCTTTATGCAGGATTTTCCCTTTTGCTATCATGTTATCAAGGAAGGTCAGTCCATCATAGCGCTGTACTTTTTCCCAGTTGGCGAGGAACAGATTATGCAGCAGGTAGACGTCGATATGATCGGTCCCCAGACGTAGCAATTGTTCGTCCAGATATTTTTCAAAGTCCTCATGTTTTGTGATGTTCCAGATAGGGCTTTTGGTGGCAAGATAGACTTTATCCCGGTAGCCGTTTTTTAGCGCTTTCCCGGTAATGACCTCACTGTCTTTATAGACATAAGCGCTGTCCAAATAGTTGATACCTTGGTCGATGGCATAATGGACCATATGGATGGCTTCCGCTTCGTCTTGCGGAAACCGCATACAGCCCAAGCCCAGTTTGGATACTTGCAGTCCTGTTTTTCCATACAGTGCGTATTCCATAGGTTCCTCCCCGTTCTTGTATTTTTTATGTCTCAGAACCAGCGGTAAGATGCCTGTTAATTAGGAACTTCTTACGCTATGGCAGGTTCACGGCAGCAGCGGTTCTTTGGCAAAAATGTATTGCCACTTAGTCTGGAGGGTGCCTTCGTGATAAATTTATAGTCCTTTAACGGTCAATGGTCGCCATAACCCAATCGGGATACCGTTTCCCGGATACTTTTTCCGGAGCCAAGGCATCGTCCAGTAGTTTGAGTTCTGAGGCATCAAGGCGAACACTGGCGGCAGCCACATTCTCTTTTAGGTAGTTTAGCCGCTTTGTCCCGGGGATGGGTACAATATGGCCGTCTTTATGCAGCAGCCAGGCAAGAGCAATCTGACCGGGTGTTACGTGTTTAATTGCGGCGATTTCCTGTACTTTCTGTGCGGCTTTCCGATTGGCATCATAATTGTCACCTTGATAGCGGGGGTCACTGCGTCTGGTATCATCTGCCGGATATTCTTCGGCGCGCCGGACCTGGCCGGTCAGAAAGCCCCGGCCAAGGGGACAAAAAGGGACCAGACCGATGCTTAGTTCACGCAGAACCGGGATGATGTCGGCTTCCAGATTCCGTTCCCAGAGTGAGTATTCGCTCTGCAAGGCAGAGAGCGGCTGGACAGCATGGGCGCGCCGGATGTTTGCGACTCCGGCCTCGGAGAGACCCCAGAAGCGTACTTTTCCCTCCCTGATCAGATCGCCGACCGTGCCGGCCACTTCCTCGATCGGAATGGCAGGATCGACACGATGCTGATAAAGCAGGTCGATATAGTCGGTGTTGAGCCGGCGCAGTGAACCTTCTACGGCTGTCCGGATATGAGCCGGCCGGCTGTCTCTTTCCGCGCCTGCCTGTTTGCCGTTTTCAAAACGGAAACCAAACTTTGTGGCAATGATTACCTGATCGCGCCGGTTCTGGAAAGCCCGGCCGAGCAGTTCCTCATTGGTAAAGGGGCCGTAACCTTCGGCCGTATCAAAGAAGTTGCAGCCCAGCTCAACGGCATGATGCAAAGTGGCAATGGATTCTTTTTCATCCGCCGCACCATAGGACTGGCTCATGCCCATACAGCCAAGCCCGATAGCTGAGACCTCCAGTCCCTGACAGCCAAGTTTGCGTTTGGGTAAAGTCATAGGTATTGTCCTCCCGGTTAATTATTTAGAAGCGTATATATAAAATAAGCTGTGTTACCTGCTATAAGAATAGTATTGCTTGAAAGAATAAAAGGAAATAGACCGTTACTGCTTAATACTTGCCTAAAACTGCAAAATGAGCTGGTTTGTGTTGCCGCACATGCTGCACCATGCTACGATGGTAGTATGTATTAAGAAGCGTTAGAGCGGCCGCCGCCAGGATGTACGGCAACTAAAGAATTATCTAGCGAAGGGCAGGGAACACACGTGGAGAAGCAGCAACAGCACCCCGCAGCGGTCTTCGGTGAGATGGTTTCCATTCACCGCAAACTGCTGGAGCAGATTATCGCGATGACCGAGAGGATTACCGGGGCCGAAGGAACCACCGGCACGCCGATTCCCTATCTTTCCATTTACCGGCGCAGCTATCAGGCCCCACTGATCCCCAGTGTTCTAACTCCCTCATTTTGCCTCATTCTGCAGGGTGAAAAGGAACTCCACCTTGGACAGGATATCCTTGCTTACCACGCAGGCGATTATCTTGCCTCCATCATAGATATACCGGCATCGGGGCGAGTGATTGGCGCAACCGAAGCGACACCCTATATCGGTTTGCGTATCGATTTTACTACCAAAGAAATCGCTTCGGTGGTGATGGAGGCTGAGATTAACGTTAAATCCAAGGATAAAATGCTCGGCACAGCAGCCTTCATTGGAAGAGCCGATACAGAACTGCTGGACATATTTGTACGATTGCTGAAGCTGCTTGGTAAACCAAGGGAAGCTCCTTTTTTATCTGCGCTTATCAAACGGGAAATGATGTTTCATTTACCGTCAGGCGACTATGGACACCTATTTCTTCAACAGGCGCTTTATGATCAGCAAGCCGACGGAATCGGCCGGGCCATAGCCTGGATTAAGGAAAATTTCTCGCAGCCTTTTACTGTGGAAGAACTTGCAAAATTAAGCAATATGAGTGTGTCCGGACTACATCATAAATTTAAAGCTATCACCACGATGGGACCCCTGCAGTATCAAAAGCAACTGCGTCTTCAGGAGGCGCGTCGTCTCATGCTGAGCGGTTCCCTGGATGCAACCGGCGCGGCGCTGGAAGTCGGCTATGAAAGTCCGTCGCAGTTTACCCGGGAATACCGGCGTCTGTTTGGCTTGCCGCCGCTAAAGGATATGAAAGCTGTGCGAGAAACCCCTGATGCCGGAGAAGCCGGCAATAAGTAAACGGCTACTAGTATGCTTGTGATAAAGCTTTTGCAAGGGGAGTGGAATTTGCAAAATAAGTCAGGCAAAAAAACGATTAAGACAGGAGATATAACATGAACGAAGATAGATTTACCGGAAGAGCCAACCTTTACGCAAAGTACCGGCCGTCATATCCGGCTGATTTTATTGAATATTTATATTCGCAGGTTGGTTTGACTAAAGATAGTATTATTGCGGATATTGGTTCCGGTACAGGAATATTCACCAGACTTATGCTAAGGCAACACAGTTTTGTCTATGGAGTCGAGCCCAATGAGGATATGCGAAAAACAGCCGAGAGTGAGCTGGCCCGCTACCGGAATTTTGTATCGATACATGCACCGGCTGAAAGAACGGGATTAAAAGCTGCCAGCATTGACTTTGTTACCGTTGCCCAGGCTTTTCATTGGTTTGACAGGGAAAAATTCAGAATGGAATGCAAAAGAATAGTAAGAGAAAAAGGCAAAGTAATTTTGGTATGGAACAGCCGGGGTAATGAAAGTGAATTGACCAGGGAAACCATTGAAATAAACCGAAAATATTGTCCGGGCTTCGAGGGGGTTTCCGGTGGAATGAGGGAGGCAAACCCGGAACAATACGGTGATTTTTTTAAAGGTGGCACTTGCGAATATAAAGTGTTTAGCAATGACTCAATTCTTGATGAAGCCAGCTTTATCGGCCGCAACCTGTCGGCATCCTATGCACCCAAACAGGGAACAGAAAGCTATGAGCCATATATTTTTGACCTTACCCGGTTATTTCAAAAATACAGTAAATCCGGTTATTTGCGTGTGCCTAGTCTTACGCGAAGTTATGTTGGCGAGGTATAGGAAGGCCGGTGGTTTCTCCTGTCGCTTCCGGATGAGGTAGGCCGGTACGCGGCCGGCAATGGTATAAGTAAATAGATAAAAATAAAAAATGAATATGACATATAGTTGTCTCATTACCTTTTGTACAATAAAGAAAAAAATAAGAGGTGATGAGAAACTATGACTGCAAATTTTATTAAAGTTGATCAAGAGACATGTTCCCGATGTGGCATTTGTGCCACCGTTTGTCCTGGTGTTATCGGTATGGGAAGCAACGGTCCGCAGGCTGTCCGGGATCTTTGTGTAAGCTGCGGACAATGTGTGGCGGTTTGTCCTACGGGAGCCTTGGATAACACCAATACGCCGTTAGCAAATCAGGTTTCCGCTGCGGGAAACGCGGTTCTTGATCCGGATCGGGCTGCCGGATTTTTGCGGTCACGCCGGTCGATTCGCAATTATCAGCCTAAGCGTGTAGCAAGGGAAAAGTTACTGAAATTGCTTGATATTGCCCGGATGGCTCCGACTGCCTGCAATTCACAGGGAATTTCCTATCATGTGGTGGACAATCCCGCTATATTACAGAAGATTTCCGCAGTCGTTATGGATTGGACGGAAGACCAGCTGAACCATTCTCCCGCCATGGCTTCAGCAAAGTATGCCCCCCATCTGGCGATGATGGTAGAAATGTACCGGCAATCCGGCGAAGATGTTGTTTTGCGATCAGCGCCATGTTTGATTGTAGCTGTCGCGGATAAGCATTCTTTTGCCACAGGAAGGGATAATACGTATATATCCTTTGCCTATTTGCAGCTCTTTGCCATGTCATTGGAACTGGGCACGTGTTGGGCCGGCTTGTTTGAATACTGCGCCGCCTCCGGTTATGAGCCGCTTCTTCAATTGCTGGATCTGCCGGAAAACCTGCAGGTGACCAGCGGCATGATGGTTGGTTATCCGCAATTCACCTATAAACGATGGGTGGAGAGAAACCTCCTGCAAGTTACCTGGCAATAGAACAAACCGGCTGGCGTTTGCCCTGCCCCGTGATGCCTCACACTGGTGCTGCGTTGCCACTGAAGTCTGGACGAATTTTAGTTTATATGCTAAACTATTTGTAACGGGAGGGTGGCAACATGCAGTCAGCAACGGAAAACAGTGATCCCCGGCAGGGCAGCGCCCGAATCGGCCGGCTTATTATGAAGCTCAGACGCCTTGAACGGCAGCCGCACCACTTCGGTGCCGCAGGCTGTCTGACTCCCAGTGAAATTCATACGATTGATGCGATTGGGACGGGGGGCGGAATGTTAATGAGTGAACTGGCAACTCGCCTGGGGATTACCAAGGGGGCGGTTACCCAGCTTGTCACTCGTCTGGAAGATAAGGCCTGTGTGCAGCGCCGGTCCCATGCCACGGACAGTAGAGCGACACTGGTTTCGCTGAGTACCAAAGGAGAGCAGGCATATCTGGCGCACAGGCAGTTAAATCAGAAGTTTTATGAAAGGCTTGGCGCCCAGTTAACCGCGCAGGAAATAGCTGTTTTTGAAAAATGTGTGGATATATTTTGTGAAGTATTAGACGAGTAATTTTTTTGAACATTTAGTTTAGTAGCTATACTATATGCTGCTTTTATCCGCGCTAACTGTCTGATAGAATCGCTGACGGCGAAAGAACGTGCTCAAGTTGTCTTTGGAAGCTGACCAAACCGTACATAACTAGGAGGTTATTGATTATGAAGAATCCAGTGCAGGCACCAGGCGCGTTATACCGGATGATGCAGCAATATAAAGAGGCCCAGTTGCTACTTGCCGGGATTCAATTGGATGTTTTTTCCCATTTGCAGGAGGCGGTGACCGCAGCTGCGGTGGCCGGCGAGACAAGATATGACGCGCGTAATCTGGCATTGTTTTTAAACAGTCTGGCGGCTATCGGTCTGCTTGAAAAAAAAAGGTGATTGCTTTCAGAATACGCCGGTAGCCGAAGTCTTTTTGAACAGGCATAGCGAGCTTTATTTGGGAGAATATCTGGCCTTCCGGAACGAAATGACCAGCCTGGACAAGGTGGTGGCACGGGTGCGCCAGGGGCCGGATGTAAGCATCAGGCAGCATAATCAGGGCAGCAGGGTATACAATTTCCGGGAACTGGCCCGCCTGTCGGCTGTTGAAATATATACCGGGCGGGTTCAGGATTTTTTGCAGGCAGTGCAGAGCGTGTTTTTACCGGACAGTGCCGTACGCCTGCTTGACCTGGGGGGTGGCTCCGGCATGCTGGCGATCGAGACCCTTATACATTTTCCCCGGGCTTCGGGAGTGATTTTTGAACATCCGCAGGTTGCCGACATTCCGGAGCAGTTTGTCAAGGAGCGTCAGTTAATGGACCGGCTGCAGGTCTGGCGGGGCGATTTTACGACAGATGATATTGGAGCCGGTTACGACTTGATCATTGCTTCCGGTATTTTTGATTTTGCCAGTACCGACTTGCCGGGAATGGCCGGTAAAATCGCCCGGGCGCTGCGGCCACACGGCTATCTGTATCTGGTCAGTCATCAGGTCAGCACCGATTTTCTTTCCCCTAAGGAAGTGATTGTGGGGTGGCTGCCAAGTCATCTGGATGGGCTGGACCTGCTGCAGAGCCGGCAAAGCATTGAGGCCGCCCTGGCTCAGACCGGTTTGATCAAAGCCGGCCGGGATGCTGCGGGGGCAGCAGGCGGTCTGCGTGGTCAGTTGTACCATTTTGCATAAACAAGTAAAGGGCGGTTCCTTCTGTTTTTTTACTTTTGATTTTTAACTGAATATCTGTAAGGGATATTGACAGGATATTGCGAAATCAAGTAGAATTTAATTAATAATTGTATAATAATGGCAAACTCATCGAAAGATGAGGACGCAAAGCTATGGGTCTGTCAGCGAAAATCCGCTTGTGATCGCCAGGCTGCCTTCTTCCAGCAGGAAGATCAGGTTGCCTGTTTTTTTTGTGTAAATTTCCGCGCAATCACATGATATATATAGTTACCTTATCTACAGGGAGAGTCAGTAGCGGACATACCCGGAAAATGGCTGAGACCGAAGGAACTATACGCATAGAAATGCATCACAGACGAAACTGGATAGCGGTAGTAGCCCGGCTCCATTGATTAAGGGGCAGGCATCGGAGCAGGTTAAAGAGGATGGGGTTGAATTATGGAAAAGGATGCTTCTGAAATAGAATTAACCGAAGAGGAACTGATGAGACTTCTGAAGAACTTACCTCAGATTCTTGAGGAATTGATTGCTGAGCATGGACAGCAGGCAGAGGATGTAGGGCAGGCCGGCAAGTAAAGGCCTATACAAGGAATAAACATGGATGTCAGGGAATTTTTTCTGTACATAAAAAAGCGGTAGCTGACGGAAACGTTTTTTCTGTACTAAAGAGATCATACAGCAAGCCGCCCGCTGTCCTGTTAAGAGAAACAGCGGGCGGCTTGCAACAGCAATAATGAGGGCAGGTACCTTATCAGCCTTTATCCAGTGAATACTGTTTTAAGACTGCCAAAGTACTGGTTAGGAGCCTTCGCCATGGCGATGACCGGTGTGATTTTGATTTTTTACCGTTTTAGATCCCGAAAGTGGTTCCTGCAGGCTGTCGTCAGGCGGTTTGTGACCTTTGGCACGATGCGGCTGATCAACTGGATAGGCTTCGGGCTTGGACATGCGATCTCCTCCGGTTTGCAGGTTTTGTTGGCAACAGATGTCTTGTTTCAACAGCAAGATTCTAACTATAGTTTGCGCGCCTTGGCCGGTGCTATCCCTGGAAAAATTACGCTTGCTTGTGCTTTTCTGTCAGGCCGGAAACATTGCGGCAGAGGGTTTAATTACATTTTTTAAAAAGAGAGCCGTTATGTGAAAAATAAGTATAGGTTTTCCGGGCCAGACCTGATACAATCAAAGTATAATACATTAGGGGGGGCCACCGTGCAGCAACGTTATAGACAAGAAAAACAGACGCAGATGATGCAAATGCAAATGAGCGACAAACCGGTTATTAAAGAGGACAACCGGATATTTCGCGTACAAAATCCTATGCGCAGCGAATTATCGTTAAGCCTATTCTTTTTGTTTAAAGGACATATCGCCAACAGTGTGAAAAAAACCAGGGAGGCCCATCCTCAGGTCAATATTATTTTCGGCAAAGTGGGCGGCTCCTGGTGGAAACCGGAATTCCGCATTATTGTGGGTGGCAAGAACAAGAAAACGGTCCAACTGGCTATGGAAATGCTGCAGAAGAAGTTGAACGGGGAAAAGGAAAAAAAGGAAAAAAAGGCCGAGAAAAAATAGGAAACCGGTCGTTGACGGCGAGGCAGGCCTTATGGGGAGGCATCCTCAGTGAAGAAAGAGGAAATACCGGGTAAGCTGCTGTCCGCCGAAATATTTGAGAACCTGCGAATTTCGCAGGTTCTTTATTATTTTAGCAAGCTTTTTAAAAGACTTATTTTCAGTCAGGATATAATTTGATTTTTCTTGTCTTTGGCAAAATAAAATAAATACCGCCCTGTTGTTCAGGGCAAGAACGGCAGGGCGGTTTTAACCTATCCAGGCAGTTTTTTCCTGCTTATTAAAGAAGCTCTATTTTGCCAGGTAAAAATGATTGCTGCCGTGTTGATATAAATCACAGCCGGTGAAAGCAAGCCTTGGTAAAATAAGGCTAGAATATATGGTTGGAGGGGATCAACATGATTGATAAGAACACAATTAACCGGCAGCATGATGAAATCAAGCAACTGCTGGCGGCGATCGGCGGTTATCGCAGCCTTGACAATATTACGGAGAACGCCTTTAAAATATCGCTATTACTGGGGCAATTGGCCGGGAAAATCAACATACATTTGCTGCATGAGGACAAATATGTGTATCCCGATTTACAAAAGCATCAGGATGCCAAGGTTAAGGAAGCCAGCCTGCGGTTTATGCACGAAATGGGTGGTTTGGTTGATGCCTTTACCGCTTTTAAGGGTAAATATATGTCGGCGCCGGCCATTAAGGCGGACCCGACAGGCTTTATGCAGGAACGGGATCTAGTGTTTAGGGCCATTGCCGAACGGATAAAAAAAGAAGATCACTCCTTGTATTCTCTGGTGGGATAAAGGCGAATCCCGGCTTGCGATAGTCAGTACTCCGCCAACTCTGAAACTACACTTTCAAAGTTGGCGGAGTACTAATTGCAGGCCGGGATTTTTTTATTGTGGAAAGAGAATTGCCGGGGAAAGCTGACTGGCGGCAGGAAGTTATCGCCAGTTGTCAAATTGAAAAAGGTACGGATGGATGGAGGAAAAAGACCGAATAAGACGAATAAATATTATGTAAACATATTGGTGTGTTAAGGGAGGTACATATGCCTGAAATAGTAACTGAATGGACGAACCGGATTATCAATGGTGGCTTAAAAATCCACCTGCTGGTTTTCTTATTATGTCTGGCACTAGGCATTGTCGTTATCCGGGTGCTTTTTGACAAGCTGCTGAAAACCATTGCCGGAAAGACGAATATTACCTATTCCTTGCTAAAGCAAACTTTTCGCGGCATTCCTACTCTGCTGGGCATACTGATCGGCTTGTATGCGGCGACTGAAATTCTGGCAATTCCGCCGCACCCGCTGCTATTTTTGCAACGATTGTTCCATTCGCTGGTCATTTTATCGCTGACTTTGCTGATTGCCCGTTTAGCGTCAGGCTATTTGAAGCAGAAGTTCGGGAAGACGTCCGGCGCTTTTGCATCCACATCCATTTTGGCGACAACGATTGATTTGGCCGTGTATACCATAGGCATCCTCTTTTTACTGGAGTCCTTTGGCGTTGCCATTTCGCCTTTGCTCACCGCTTTAGGCGTTGGCGGCTTGGCCGTTGCGCTGGCGCTGCAGGATACGCTGGCCAATTTATTTTCCGGCATTAATATTCTGGTGGCCAAACAGATCAAGATTGGCGATTTTGTAAAATTATCGACGAACGAAGAAGGTCATGTGGTGGATATGAACTGGCGGAATACTACGATCATGACGCCTACGGAAAACATGGTGGTTATACCTAACCAGAAATTTGCCTCGACAACCATTACTAACTACGCCCAGCCCTTTGCCGAGTGTTCTATCGCCATTCCGATCGGCGTCAGCTACGAGAGTGATTTGGAGCAGGTGGAACGGGTAACTGTCGAAGTGGCTAAAGAAGTGATCTGGGAGATGGCCGGCGCGGCCAACGATTTTGAGCCGGTAGTCCGCTATAACAGCTTTGCCGAGTCCAGTATCAATTTTAATGTGATTCTGCGGGTCAAGACAGTCACTGATCAAAGCCTTATCCGCCACGAATTTATCAAACGGATCCATGTCCGCTATCAGAGGGAGGGTATCACCATTCCGTTCCCCACCCGCACGGTTAGCTGGGAGCAAGGAATGGTGCGGTTAAAATCAGTGTGATGATGTAATATGGTAAGGTTATTTTGTACCGTTTTGCGGCGGACTGCAAAGCAGTGACGCAATAAACCCGCTTAACAAGCGCATTGCTATGCTTGTAAGCGGGTTTTTCCATGCCTAAAGGCTGAAGGCGGTTTAACGGTTATGAAGCAAAACCTTTGTTACGGCGTTTCTTCAAAATTCTTTCATCTGCAGAGTTTATAATCTGCCATTGATCTCCAGGAAACGGATAGAAAGATAAATTCTGCAGATTTCCTCCGCATTGTCGAGCGAGATACCGGCAATATCTTTTATTTTATTAATCCGGTAGAAGAGAGTGTTTTTGTGTATATTCAGTATCTTGGCAGCTTTACCCGGATCGTTGGTAAAGTAAAGGTAATTTTTCAGTGATACAAGCAAATCACTGCCGTTTTTCTTATCATAATCGAAAAGGGTTAAGACAGCCGGATGGCACAAGTCAACCAGCTCATAGTGCGTACGGATTAGCTCAGATACAATGAACAAGCCGCATTCTTCAAACAATAAAGCAGAGGTATTTTGCTGATGCGCCAATTCGGTTGCCTTGACGGCTTGCTCATAATATTTTCTGCAATCCAACAGCTGATTGAATTTAAGACTTATCCCTGCACATAAGTTGTTTGCTGCTAGAAACTCTTCAAATTCTGCTTTCTTTTTCCCGGATAATTGTGACAGCAGACTGCCATCGAGAAAGGCCACGATGTTGGAATGGTGGATCATACAGTGATTCAGCGGTACAAATATTTTTAAAGCCTGCATGACAATAGGGATTTTGCTGTCCAGGGCTTTTAACTCCCTGTTGGTAATAAACATAATTGAAAATTCCTGTTCTTGTACCCATTTCAGATAGTGCAGCTTTCGTAGGGCGGCTTTTTCATCGATGGCTCTGCCTTCAAGAGCATCGGAAAGGATATAGCTTGGGATGAGGTCTTTCTCACTGCCGAATTGATTGTCCTTTTGCAATTCCAGCGATAATAGTTTGCTAAACTGGTCAATCAATAAAAAATCAGTTTTCGTAAAAGGTCTGCCGCTTTCATGGATGGCAATTTGGGCAGCTTCAATACTATTAATACGGATAATGGCTGATAGAGTCCCGTTAAGCGGTTTCTGTTTTTCAATATAGTCCGAAGCCCCTTTCTTACGAATTCTTCGGATAATATTATTTTCCCGTATAAAACGAATAAGATCTTCATGCAGGTAACGGCTGCCGGTTTCATCTTCACTAATAGAGACAACCTGGTTTATATCGTAAGAAGAGGCGAGAATCTTAAAGCTGGTATCATGCACAAGCAGAGGGCGGTTGAAAATGTCTCTCGCTTTGTCTATCAGGGGTTGAAGCCCCTGGTTCAGATATAAAACATTGAAAAGTTCCTGCATATAGAAGGCTGCCTGCAAATCAGCTTCTTCCATTTTGGTAAAATCCCATTTTGAATTTGGCATGTTGCAATCTCCTTTGTGTTATAACACAAAAGCATGGTATATTTCTTGGTAATGTTTAAATTCCAGTACGTTGTATATAAAAGAAAAACAAGTATAATACTGAATATAAAGCAAAATGCAAAAAAAATCAATGTTGTTCTAAAGCATAATTTAGTGGGAGGTAAAGGATATGCTTACCAGGCCAGTAGGCAATACGCAACAGGATATGCATGATAAGTCAGCGATAAAGGAACTTATCGAATTTGAAAGATTCTGTAGAGATAACGCGCTGTGGGAGGAAATGAAAAAATGCTACGCCCAGGATTCCAAGGTTATTATTTCCTGGTTTCAGGGCACCGGCCATGAGTTTGTAGAGGCTTCTAGCAAGATGAAAGGACGGGCGCCTCATAAAATCTATAATACACAGATTTGGCTGGCCAATGGCAAAGCAGTGGCGATTATGTTGGTAACGATACAAATACGCATTATCCTCAACGGATTTCCTGTGGAACTTATGTCCGATGCAAAGCTGGTATTTTGTACCGAAAAGATCGACGGACTATGGTACATCGTTTCCATGGAAGGAATTTATGAAAAAGATTCCTTAGTTCCTGTTTTTCCTAATAGTAATATTAATCTGCCGCTAGATGATTTAGCCGAGTATCGTGAAAGTTATGCCTGCTTAAGTTATACATTAAACCGGGAGGGCTATGACGTAGATTCTAATTTACCTGGAATTGACAGACCGGATCTGGTGGAAAAGCTATATGAAAATGCCAAAGCTTGGCTTTATAAATCTTTATAAATAAGGAAGAGAAAAATATGCCTGCCACAGCGATTACAAATGTAAGAATTTTTGATGGAGAAAAAAGAAAAGAACCCCAAACCATTGTTATTGAAAATGGTGTAATATCGCATAAAACAACAGGTGATACGATGATCGACGGAAGCGGCTGCACACTGCTCCCGGGACTCATTGATTCGCATGTCCATCTGTATGGCAAGGTCGGTCATTTGGAGCAGGCGGCAGCAAAAGGCATCACGACCATGCTGGACATGGGCGTGCGCGACCCCGCGCAGATTGATCGCCTCCGCAACCGGCCGGGGCTGCCTACTATCCTGAGCGCATACAATATTGGGTGTGCACCGGAAAGTATTGCGCCCAAGAGAATGGGATATCTTAACAGCGCAATCATAAAAGACAGCGAAGACGCGGAACGTTTTATAAAAGAGCAAATTGCCCATGGCGCCGACTATCTAAAAATGATTCTGGAAGAGCCCGGCCGCAACAATGGGGTTGCTTTTCCGGCGGAGATCGGTAAAGCATTTGTTGTAGCCGCCCATAGGAATAATAAAGTGGTGGTAGCTCATGCGGTCACACCCGGAAGTTTTCAAGACGGTGTCACCTTCGGGGTAGATGTGTTGACGCACATGCCCTTTCAGGCCCCCTTGCTGCGTAAGACAATCGAGGAGATGGCGGCACGCAAGATCGTTTGTGTACCGACCTTGGTCATGATGCAGGGAATTTTGGAAAGCATGAAGCAGGCAAATCCCCATATCCCGTTTGATATTAAAACTGCGCAGCAATCGGTAGCGGAACTCCACAAGGCGGGTGTCCCTATTTTTGCCGGCACCGATTCCAACATAGATGATCCCCTGACCCTGGCTTCCGTTCCTTATGGTGCCGGTCTCCACGCAGAGCTTTATCTGCTGGCTGAAGCTGGTCTGACACCGACCGAGGTTCTGCGCAGTGCCACTAGCGCACCGGCCACCTATTTCGGGCTGTCCGATCGGGGCGTGATCGAAGTGGGCAAACGGGCGGATCTGCTGCTGGTGGCGGGCGATCCAACAATGGATATTACGGCCATCAGCAACATCAAGGGTGTATGGATCAATGGCGTGGAAGTCAGTCTATGGAATTTAGAAAGCAGCCAATAAGAATTGAAATAAGTTGGAAGAGGAGGAAGACCATGAAGATCATTGGACTGGAAGAACATCTGATAGACCCGGGAATTGCCAAGGCAAGCATGTCTGCACAGGAGAAAACGGCACCCTATTTTAAAGAGTCTCTGGTTCCTAATTTAACGGCATTTCCGGCGCCGGGTTCCTTGGAAGACATCAGTGAAAAGCGCTTAGCTGATATGGACGCAAACGGCATTGCTATGCAGGTGCTTTCCATTAGCAGTGCGGCACAGCTCATCACCGGCACCGAGGCAATCCCGCTGACGGTGCAGGCCAATAACCGCCTGGCGGCTGCGGTCAAGGCCCATCCTGACCGTTTTGCCGCTTTTGCCGCCTTGCCGATGGCACATTCGGAAGCGGCTGCAACAGAGCTGGAACGCGTGGTAAAGGAGCTTGGTTTTAAAGGCGCTATGCTTCCCGGCCGGCCGGAAGCAGGCACGGCCTTTCTTGATGATGAGCGGTATGCGCCGGTTCTTGCCATGGCGGCCAAGCTGAACACACCGATCTATTTGCATCCCGGCTTTCCTATTCGCCCGGTACAGCAAGTATATTACGAAGGGTTTGATCCGATTGTTAGCGCAAGACTGTCGGTTTTCGGCTGGGGCTGGCATGCTGAGGCCGGTATACACCTTTTGCGGCTTATTCTATCCGGTGCATTTGATAAATACCCGGATTTGCAGCTCATAACCGGGCATTGGGGTGAAATGGTTCCTTTCTTTTTATCCCGTCTTGATGATTCACTACCCAAAGCAATAACACATCTGCAAAAAACAATTTCAGAATATTTTACGGAACATGTCTATGTAACACCCAGCGGCATGTTTGGCATTCCGCACCTATTATTTACCATGCAGACTGTGGGGGTAGATAGAATCTTATTCTCTGTTGATTATCCTTATATCGGGAATGAAGGTGCGCGGAACTTTCTTGAAAATGCACCGATTGCTCAGGCCGATAAAGAAAAGATTGCCCACTTGAATGCGGAAAAGCTGTTAAAGCTATAATGTGTTTTGTAAAATCTCCGACTTAACAGGTCGGGGATTTTTGTTTTTTTGTGGCTTCCAGCGGTTTTGGCTGCAATCTTTACATTTTCTTTATAGGGCAGGCCGGATTCTTGACGCCATTTTTACCGGGAACGGGATTACAATAAAGCTACATTTCCGGAGGAGGAGATTCATGATGGATTTATATCTGGCAGGGACATTGGCGTTTTTATTGTTGATATATTTAATTTATGCCTTGGTAAGGCCGGAGGAATTTTAACCATGACACATGATATGCTTGTATTCTTATTATTTGTAGTCCTTTTGCTCGGCCTGGCCTGGCCGTTGGGGGCCTATATGGCCCGGGTGTTTTCCGGGGAAAAAACGCCGTTTGACCGGTTGTTCCGCCCCCTGGAGAGAACTGTGTACCGGCTTGGCGGGATTGATGAAACCCAAGAAACCGACTGGAAAACCTATAGCCTGCAACTGATGATCTTTAATATAGCGGGAGCGATAGCTGTGTATATCCTGCAGGTTCTGCAGCAATATTTACCCTTTAATCCCGAACAGTTAGCCAATGTAGAACCCTGGCACCTTGCCCTAAATACGGCCGTCAGCTTCATGACCAATACCAACTGGCAAGCCTATGGCGGCGAGTCGACCATGAGCTATTTTACGCAGATGCTGGCGCTGACGGTGCAGAATTTCTTGTCGGCTGCTACGGGGCTGGCTGTGGCTGTCGCCTTAATCCGGGGACTGGTGCGTAAGTCAACCACCCGGATCGGCAATTACTGGGTGGATATGACTCGCAGCGTGATTTGGGTCCTGCTTCCCTTATCCATCCTTTTTTCAATCATTCTGGTCGGGCAGGGAGTTTTGCAGAATCTTTCCCCCTATGTGACTGTCCAGACGCTGGAAGGAGTCAAACAGACGCTGGCCATGGGACCGGTGGCCTCGCAGGAAGCGATCAAAATGCTTGGTACCAACGGCGGTGGGTTTTTTAACGCCAATTCGGCCCATCCCTTTGAGAACCCGACCGCTTTGACCAATTTCCTGCAGATGCTCAGTATCTTTTTAATACCGGCAGCTACTGTCCTCATGTTTGGCCGGATGAGCGGGAACCAACGGCAGGGCTATGCCATTGTAAGTGCCATGCTGCTATTGTTTACTTTGATGTTTGCCGGTACTTACACCAGTGAGCGGTACGGCAATCCGCTGGTGCAGGAGCTTGGTGTCAGTGGTTTCTCTTCACTGGAAGGGAAAGAAGTACGGTTTGGCATCGGGGGATCTTCCCTGTTTGCCACTGTGACCACGGCGGCATCCTGCGGCGCGGTTAATGCCATGCACGACAGCTTAACCCCGCTGGGTGGATTATTCCCTATGCTGCAGATGATGCTGGGCGAAGTGGTGTTTGGCGGTGTAGGGGCCGGCTTTTACGGCATCATGCTGTATGTCTTCATTACCGTCTTTATTGTCGGCCTGATGGTGGGCCGGACGCCTGAATATATCGGGAAAAAGATTGAAGCCCGCGAAATGAAAATGGCCAGCTTAGCTATTCTGATTCCTTCGGCCGTCATTTTGCTGGGGGCTGCCGCCGCCGTGGTAACCGAGGTCGGCCAGGCCGGTATATTAAATAACGGACCCCATGGGCTGAGTGAAGTGCTGTATGCTTTTGCTTCCGGTGCCGCCAATAACGGCAGTGCCTTCGCCGGGCTTACGGTAAATACCGTTTTTTATGACCTGCTATTAGCCGTTGCCATGCTGATCGGGCGGTTTGGCGTGATCCTGCCGGTACTGGCTATTGCCGGCAGCATGGCCCGGAAGAAAACGTCGCCGGTGGGACCGGGGACGTTCACGACGACAGGCGGCTTATTCGTCGTATTATTAAGTGGCGTTGTTTTAATTATCGGGGCACTGACCTTTTTGCCGTCCCTGGCTTTGGGACCGGTGCTTGAGCAGCTATTGCTTTATGGCGGCGTTGTATTCTAGAACAAACGGAAAGGAAGATTCCAATCATGAATAGAGAAACCGGTTTTCGCCGGGATATGCTGGGGGAAGCGGTACGCGATGCTTTCCGGAAACTGAATCCCCGGACACAAATAAAAAATCCCGTCATGTTTGTTGTATTTGTTGGCGCCATACTCACCAGTATATTGCTACTGCGCGACTGCCTGCAGGGGACAACCGGGAGTGTATTCTTTTCTTTGCAGATCAATCTTTGGCTGTGGTTTACCGTCCTGTTCGCCAATTTTGCGGAAGCCGTGGCGGAAGGCCGGGGCAAAGCGCAGGCACGGGCCTTGCGGGAAACCCGTACGCAGACCAAGGCCAAGAAGCTGGCCGGCGCCAATGAGATCGTGCTGGTTGACGCCACTCGGTTAAAAAAGGATGATTTGATTCTCATCGAGGCCGGCGACATCATTCCCAGTGACGGGGAAGTGGTGGAAGGCATAGCTTCGGTCGATGAGAGCGCGGTCACCGGCGAATCGGCCCCGGTCATCCGTGAAGCGGGCGGCGATAAATCTTCGGTTACCGGCGGCACCCGCGTGTTGTCTGACTGGGTCAAGGTAAAAATCACCGCCAATGCGGGAGAAACCTTTCTGGACCGGATGATTTCTTTGGTAGAAGGGGCCAAGCGGCAAAAAACACCCAATGAAATTGCCCTGACCATTCTGTTGGTGGGCCTGACTATTGTATTTTTAATTGCCGTCGCTACGCTGGAACCCTTTGCGATTTACACGGGGACTACCATTTCCGTGCCGGTGTTGCTGGCGCTGCTCGTTTGTCTGATTCCGACGACCATTGGCGGTTTGCTTTCTTCCATTGGCATTGCCGGCATGGACCGGTTATTGAAACGGAACGTACTGGCCATGTCCGGCCGTGCCGTCGAGGCCGCCGGCGATGTGAACGTCCTGCTGCTGGATAAGACCGGCACTATTACGCTGGGCAACCGGATGGCAACCGATTTCTTTCCGGCGCCGGGCATCGGGGAAGCCGAGCTGGCCGATGCTGCCCAACTGTCATCGCTGGCCGATGAAACACCGGAAGGGCGGAGCATCGTCATTCTGGCCAAACAAAAATACAATTTGCGGGAACGGGACTTGGCAGCACTGGGCGCGGAGTTTGTCCCTTTTACGGCTCAAACCCGGATGAGCGGAATCAATCAGCAGGGGCAGGAAATCAGGAAAGGCTCAATGGATGCCATTCAAAATTATGTCCGTCAGCAGGGCGGGATTTTTCCCTCTGAGGTGAACCGGACCTGCGCGGAGATTGCCAAAAACGGCGGTACCCCGCTGGTGGTGGCCGCCCAAGACAAGGTATTGGGGGTTATTAAGCTGAAGGACATTGTCAAAGGCGGTATTAAGGAACGGTTCCGCGAGCTGCGGCAGATGGGGATAAAAACCGTCATGATTACCGGCGATAACCCGTTGACGGCTGCGGCGATTGCCGCCGAAGCCGGTGTGGACGATTTTCTGGCGGAAGCTACGCCGGAAGCGAAGCTGGCCATGATCCGTCAATATCAGGAGCAGGGACTGCTGGTAGCCATGACGGGTGACGGGACGAACGATGCGCCCGCCCTGGCTCAGGCCGATGTGGGGGTGGCCATGAACAGCGGAACCCAGGCAGCCAAGGAAGCCGGCAATATGGTTGACCTGGACAGCAATCCCACCAAGCTTATTGAGGTTGTGGAAATCGGCAAACAGCTCTTGATGACCAGAGGCTCTTTGACCACCTTCAGTATCGCCAATGACATTGCCAAGTATTTTGCCATCATTCCGGCCATGTTTATGGGAACCTATCCGGCTCTTGGTTTGTTTAATATCATGCAACTGGCTACCCCGGAAAGCGCCATTTTAAGTGCGGTCATCTTTAACGCCCTGATCATTGTGGCATTGATTCCACTGGCGCTGCGCGGCGTTGCCTACCGGCCGGTGGGCGCCGATGTGGTGCTGCGGAACAACCTGCTGGTCTATGGGCTGGGCGGACTGATTATTCCCTTTATCGGGATTAAACTGATTGACTGGCTGCTGGTTATTTTACACTTGGTATAAAGGAAGAAGGGTTTATAATGTGGAAATGGGTGGTAACAGGACTAAGAATGCTGGCTGTATTTACTTTGCTGACCGGGCTTGTCTATCCTTTGCTGGTAACCGGGGTGGCGCAGCTTTTATTTCCCGCCCAGGCCAACGGTTCCCTGGTGACAAAGAATGGGAGTCCCGTAGGCTCGCGGCTGATTGGACAGACTTTTACCGGCGATAAATATTTTCACGGACGTCCGTCGGCGGCCGGACAGGACGGCTATGACGGAACGGCTTCGGCGGGAAGCAATTTGGGCCCGACCAATCAGGCTTTGCTGCAGGCGGTGGCAGAACGGTTAAGCCTGGTTCGCCGGGAAAATGGCCTGAGCCAGGCAGCACCCGTACCGGCCGACCTGGTGCTTGCCTCCGCCAGTGGGCTTGACCCGCATATCACGCCGGCTGCCGCCTATCTGCAGGCGGCACGGGTAGCCGGGGCCAGAGGACGGGATGTGGCTGAAGTGGAGCGGCTGATTGAGGCGAGGACCGAGGGCCGGCTGGCCAGTGTGCTGGGTGAAGAACGGGTAAATGTGCTGGAATTAAATCTGGCACTTGATGAGAGCATATAAACAAGGGGAAACAGGGCGCTGTAACAGCCCTGTTTGCTGCTGTGTAAAAGGAGGGGCCTGTATGGCGGAGGAGCGGCTGCGACCCGATCCGGATGAACTGCTGGGAAGCATCAAAAAAGCGGCAAGAGGTAAGCTGACGGTATTTTTAGGTGCCGTTGCCGGTGTGGGAAAAACGTATAAAATGCTGGAAGCGGCTCATGAACGCAAAGCGGACGGTGTGCGTGTCCTGACCGGCTGGATTGAAACGCACGGCCGCCCGGAAACGGAAAGACTGGCGGCCGGCATACCCGGAATTCCGCCAGGAGAGCTGCTTTACCGGGACCGGGTCATGCTGGAAATGGATATTGATGCCGTGCTGCAGCAGCAACCCGAACTGGTGCTGGTGGATGAACTGGCTCATACCAATATTCCCGGCTCCCGCCATGTGCGAAGGTATCAGGATGTGGAAGAATTATTGGCTGCCGGCATCCACGTTTATACCACCGTCAATATTCAGCATATGGAGAGCCTGAACGATGTGGTAGCCCAAATTACCGGCGTGATTGTACGGGAAACGGTGCCTGATTATGTTCTGGCTCAGGCGGATAATATTCAGTTGATTGATATTCCGCCGGAGGAATTGATCAAGCGGCTGCAGGAGGGTAAGGTGTACCGCCAGGGACAGGTGCAGCAGGCTTTAAAGAATTTTTTCCGCCTGGGCAACATCAACGCGCTGCGCGAGCTGGCCCTGCGCTTTACCGCCAGCCGGGTTGACCGGGACCTGAACGAGTACATGCGTCAGAAACAGATTGCCGGGCCCTGGCCGGCGGCCGGCCGCATCATGGTATGCGTAAGCCCCAGTCCTTTTTCCGCCCAACTGATCCGGGCGGCGCACCGGTTTGCCAGCGGCCTGCATGCCGAGTTTCTCGCCGTTCATATCGAGACGGCGCAGCGGCGTTTTCCTCTGGGCGATAAGGAACGGGACCGGATTGCCCGCAATATGCGGTTAGCCGAAGAACTGGGGGCCAGGACGCTTATGGTGGTAGGCAATGACCTGGTGAAGGAAATTCTGGAAGTAGCGCGAACCCATAATGTTACCGCCATCGTAGTCGGCAAATCGGGCAATACCCACCTGCAGGACCTTTTTCGCAAATCCTTTGTAGACCGGTTGATCCGGGCCAGCGGCGGTATTCATGTGTATGTCGTCCAGGGGGCGGTGGAAGAGGAAAAACGTCCCGAGATCAAGACGGTACTTCCTGCTACTTCCTTTGCCGGGATGATACCGTTTGCCGGCGGGCTGGCCATGACCGCCCTGGTCACTCTGGCAGGCTGGTTGGGCAGAGATCATTGGGAACTGGTCAATGTGGCGCTGCTGTACTTGCTGCCAGTGCTGCTGTCCGCCGTTTGGTGGGGTCGGTGGCCTTCCTATTTCACGGCGGTGATCAGTGTAGCCTGCTTTGATTATTTGTTTGTACCGCCGCTGTTTACCTTCTCCGTCTATGATTTTCGCTTTGTCTGGAGCTTCGCGATTTTTCTCCTGGTTTCTTTTTTGATTGGCGGCCGGACGGAATGGCTGCGGCGGGAGGCCAAAGCAGCTCAGCTCAGGGAACGCGGTATCCGGGCCTTATATAAATTCAGCCGGGAAATCGCCGCCGTCATTGACCTGGAGTTTATCTGCCGGGAGCTGGTGCGGCATGCCGGCGAAACCATCGGACGGGATACGCTGGTACTGTGTCCGGATAAAAGCGGTAAGCTGTATCTGGCGGGAAGCTATGACAGCAGCCGGTTTGCTTTGGTTGAGGATTTTTCTTTATCCGACGCCGAATATGCCGTAGCGGTCTGGTCGTATAAAAATCAGCGGGTGGCAGGCTGTTCCACGGAAACGCTGCCGGGGGCTGAGAATCTCTATGTACCGTTGACAGCCGGAGAAAGCGTGGGCGGGGTGTTCGGGGTGCGCATCGGCGCGCAGCCGGTGACACCGGAAGAGAAACGCCTGATTGATGCCTGGTCAGGTCTGGCGGCCATGGCCATCGAGCGGGTAACCCTGGCCCGTCAGGCGCAGCAGGCCGCTTTAGTGGTAGAGTCGGACAGGCTGCGGATGGCGCTCTTTAACTCGGTGTCCCATGAACTGCGGACGCCTTTGGCGACCATAACCGGAGCGGTGTCCACGTTGCTTGACCCGGATATTCAATACCCGGAGGAATTGCGGACCGAATTGCTGGAAACCATTTTGTATGGAGCGGCCCGGATGGAACGGGTGGTCAACAATCTGCTGGATACGGCCCGGCAGGAGAGCGGCATGCTGCAGCTAAAAACCGACTGGTGCGATATAGAGGATATGGTGGGATCGGCCTGGCGCCGCATCAGCGAAAGAAAACAAACTCATACATTAATTACTAAATTGCCGGAAACATTGCCACTGCTCCGGGCCGATTGCGTTCTGCTGGAACAGGTGCTGATTAACCTGCTGGATAACGCGATCAAGTATTCACCGCAAGGAAGTCCCATTACCGTCAGCGCCGCCCAGGACGGGAGCCAGGTGGTGCTCAGTGTAAGGGATGAGGGGCCGGGAATCGGCCTGGAAGACCGGGAGCGCATCTTTGAAAAGTTTTACCGGGCGCCCCAGGTGCGAAAAGTGTCCGGCACCGGATTGGGATTATCCATTTGTAAAGGTATTGTGGAAGCCCACAAAGGAGTTATCTGGGCGGAGAATCATCCTGACGGCGGCGCGCAGATCTCTATTCGCCTGCCGGTCTCCACCGACGGGACAAATCCTTAAAGAGGTGAGTCGGATGAATGAAAAGAAATTACGGGTATTGGTTATTGATGACGAACCACAGATCCAGAAGCTGCTGCGCGTGTCACTGCAGGTTCAGGGCTACCTGTTTGAAGGTGTACTGACCGGGAAGGACGGTGTGGCCCGGGCGGCGAGCCTGAAGCCGGATATCATGATTGTCGACTTAGGCCTGCCCGACATGGACGGTAAAGAGGTGGTGCTGCAGGTGCGGGAGTGGTCCCAGGTGCCGATTATTGTCTTGACGGCCCGTGACCAGGAGCAGGAAAAAATCGAAGCCCTCGATGCCGGTGCCGATGATTATGTGACAAAACCCTTTAGTATGGGAGAACTCATGGCGCGCATGCGGGTCTGTCTCCGCCGGATGGCCCAGGTGGAGGATGAGCCGGTGCTTACCTGCGGCGGGCTGGCGGTCGACCTGTTGCAGCGGACGGTGACGGTAGACGGCAGGGAAGTGAAGCTGACGCCCACTGAATACGAAATTATCAAGATCATGGCGCAGCATGCCGGCCGCGTACTGACGCACAAGCAACTGCTAAAGGCGGTTTGGGGTAACGACTACAATAACGATACTCACTACATCCGCGTCTATATCGGGCAGCTGCGGCGGAAAATTGAGGCCGATTCGGCGCAGCCGCGCTATATTATCACCGAGTCGGGCGTTGGTTACCGCCTGATGGGAAAAAGCTAACCAAAGTAGGTGCGGCGAGGTGTATAATAGATAAGAGAAGGTCAGAACTGGATGATGGAATATCAAAGGGTAAGGGGGAAGCGGTATGGCTAAGTTCGCCGATGATATCGTGATTCGCGGGAACCGGGTGAAAAATCGAATTGCTATGGCTCCCATGGTTACTTTTTCCTTCCGGGGAGACAACGGCTCCTACTATGGACGGCAGCATATTGAACATTATGCGGACCGGGCAAAAGGCGGGGCCGGCCTTATTATTTTGCAGGCTACCCGGGTTCTCGGCGCCGCGCAGGCCTCGAATATGTGGTCGGCTGACAACCGGAGAGTATTACGGCAGATTGCCGGGAACTGTCATGATTACGGTGCAGTGGTCATGATGCAGCTCTCTTGCGGTGATATGGATATCAATCAGTTATCCATCGACGATATCCAGGCCATGCAGGCGGATATGAAGCAGGCTGCCCTGGCTGCCTGTGATATGGGCTTTGACGGCGTGGAATACCACTTTGCTCATGGCTTTACTTTATGTAAGTTTATTGACGCGTCATACAATCAGCGAACTGATTGCTATGGAGGCAATGTCCTCAATAGAACCCGAATTTTGACGGACATGTTGCCGGATATCCGCAGTTCTGTCCATGACCGGTTTATCGTGAGTGTACGGATGGGAGCCTATTTGCCGGAAAGCCGTCAAGGCATAGAAACAGCCCGGGCCTTTGAAAGTGCCGGGGTTGATTTGCTGCATATTTCTTTTGGCATGAAGCCGCCGGAAACGCCTGTGCCTGACGGATTTATCTGCAGTCCGACCACATACAGTGGCTATATCATAAAAAAAGAGGTGCATATCCCGGTTATCGCGGTGAATGAAATCCGTACAGCAGATCAGGCACGTTTTTTGCTGGAAAACGACTATGCCGATATAGTGGCTATTGGCCGGGGAATGTTTACCGATCCTGCTTTTGCTGATCACGTGCTGCAGGGAAAACCGGTAAACAAGTGTTTTGGCTGTGGCGGCGCGATACCGGCGTGCCGGTGGTTTACCGATCATACACTATGTCCGGGGAACAGGCTTAAGACAAGCTAAATGGATTTTACCGGATTGAGTGTAATGGCGGTTTCTAAAAAAGAAAAAGGATTTAGGGTTTCCGCTTCCGGAAAAATGTGATACGATTTTAGAGGAATTTTTACATAGACCATAGCTGGAGTGAATCAATTGGAAACGGGTAAACCTAATTATAAAATGATCGTCATTCTTATCTGGGTTGTTATTCTATGGGGTGTGAATGCGGTAGCAATAAAATATTTAACGCAGTTTTATCCGCCGTTGGTCCTGGCGCCTATCCGGTTATGCCTGGCCAGCCTGTTGCTGGTGCCGGTCATGATCGTCCAGAAATGCTGGAGACTTCCCCGGAAAGCCTGGCCTTCGGTTGGTGGAATCGCTTTGTTTTGCATATTTTTGCATCAGATTGCCCTTACTTTCGGTATTAAAGCCACCAGCGGCACCCATGCCGTGCTGATTTTAGGAATGAATCCGCTCATGACGGCCCTGCTGGCCGGTTATTTCTTAAAGGAGAAATTTACGGCAGCCAAGGCCGTTGGTATGGTTTTGGGGTTTGGTGGTTTGCTGTTTGTCGTGGCGGCCAATGCACAAAGCGGGGCCAGTCTGTTTGGCGATGCTGTGATGGGAATTGCCACGCTGGTCTTTGTTATTGGCTCGCTTTTTGTTAAAACAGCTACTTCTTATGCCAGTCCGTTAACGGTTACCGCCTACAGCCATGTTTTGGCTGCCGCCGGTCTTGGTCTGGTCGGGTTTGCGGCCAATCCGGACTGGGGCCATGCCGCTTATTCTTCCTGGATACCGGTAGCTGTACTGCTATTTTCCAGTTTTTTCAGTACCGCCTTGGGCGCCTTGCTGTGGAATGTGTCTATCAAGCATTTGGGTGCTTCCACGGCGTCGTTGTTCCAAAACGGCTGTCCTGTTATCGGCGTATTTGCCTCGGTGCTTTTTCTTGGTGAGCAGCTAAGCTGGCACCATCTTACGGCTTTGGTGCTGGTTATTCTGGGGGTTACCATCGGTACGGGAATTCTTCCGCTGCCGCAGTTTGGCCGCGGTAAGCAGGCTATGGACCAGCAGGCGTAAAGCGGGCTGCATTTGGGATGGTGTGCAGCAGCCTGCTATTTGCCAGATTGGTTACTATAATATAAAGGAGTGATGGTGATGAGTATACATATTGGGGCTAAACCGGGAGCTATTGCCGAAACGGTGCTGCTGCCCGGCGATCCGCTGCGGGCGAAGTTCATTGCCGAGAATTTTCTGGAAGATGCCGTGGGTTACAATGAAGTGCGCGGCATGTACGGTTTTACCGGCTTTTACAAGGGAGAGCGGATCTCGGTGCAGGGAACAGGCATGGGTATTCCCTCCATATCCATCTATGTAAATGAACTAATTACTCAATACGGCGTAAAGCGTCTTATCCGGACCGGCACCTGCGGCTCGTTGCAGGAAAATGTAAAGGTGAAGGATGTCATTCTGGCAATGGCTGTTTCGCACGATTCCAACATCAACGCTCAGCGGTTTCCGGGGATGACCTACGCCCCGACGGCTGATTTTGCGCTTTTGCAGCAGGCCTATGCGGCGGCAGCGAAGCTGGGTATTAAACCCAAGGTAGGCAATGTGCTGACTTCCGATACTTTCTATCATGACGATCCGGATTATTGGAAGCGCTGGGCGGCCTATGGCGTGCTGGCGGTGGAAATGGAAACAGCGGGGCTGTATACGCTGGCTGCCAAATACGGTGTGCAGGCGCTGACTATTGTAACGGTGAGCGATCATCTGGTTACCGGTGAAGCAACGACAGCCGAGGAACGGCAAACCACATTTACGCAGATGATGAACATTGCCCTGGAAACGGTAAAATAATAAAAGCAGTAACTAAGCAGCCCCGGCATAATAGCCGGGGCTGCTTAGTTACTGCCGGAATTTTTCGCCCGGCAGGTTCAAGGTGGATAGCTTTATACGAACAAGAAGGAGTGCTTTATTCCGGGTTCTCAGCAGTAGGCTGAGAACTGTTTTTATGCTTTGTACCTCTTATAACATAGAATGGTAGAATACCTGCATGGCTGATTTTATATTTGCCTTAATGCCGGCTATGCCGGCAAGAACAATATCATGGTAAAATACTTCATCCTGTACGGTTTCGAGCATTTTTGCTACTTGCTTGCCACCGGCTATTGTTCCGTAAGTATAATAATTTATTTTAGTAATGCCATTATGAATGGCGGTTTTGAAATCATCATCAGAAAGGCCGGAACCTCCGTGCATGACTAAAGGAATATCAATTTTTTCTTTAATTTCGGTTATGCGGTTTAAATCTAAACGGGGTTTGGTCAGATAAACTCCGTGTGTTGTTCCAAAGGAAATAGCCAGTGCGTCTACACTGGTTCCTTCGGCAAACTTTTTGGCGGTTTCAGGATCGGTATAACAATCGTCCAGCGAAGCGAAATCTTCGGCGCCCACAGCTCCGCGTCCTTCACCGCCGCCTATGGCTGAGGTGAAAATATGACCTAATTCGGCTTCCACAGAAACGCCAACAGCATGGGCGATACGAACCATTTCTCTTGTTTCGTTAAAGTTTTCTTCATAACTTTTGGCCGAAGCATCGTACATAATGGAGGTAAAGCCAAGGCGAATCGCCTGCATACATAAATCAAAACTGGAGCCGTGGTCCAAATGCACACATACCGGAACCGTTGCTCTTTTGGCAAAATCGAGCATGATAGGACCGATAACAGCCAAGGGGATATATTTTTCGTGCACTTCTGCGTGTTGTAGGATGACCGGAGCTTGTAACTCCTCTGCAGCAGAAATAACTGCCTGAATCGATTCCAGATTGGGGACATTAAAGGCGCCTACGGCATACTTATGTTTTTTTGCCGGTAATAACATATCTTTCATTGTAGTTAACATACGAATCCTCCATTTGCTTTTATTGATTACTTAAGAAAATTATAACCAATGGTAATATAAATGTCAATTGTCATTTAATGCGCAAATGTAATTGGTTAAGTCAATAAACTCAATGATTATAGGTTTTGTATTGACATTTTAAAAAATACGGATTATTCTATTTATAACCAGTGGTAATATAATTGCAAGGGAGATGTGACAGATGGTCATGTTTATGGGATTTATAAAAAATGTGGTGGTAACATGATTGGAGGCTTGTCGGCAACGCAAGCGGTGCTGATTGCTGTTGACGTAATTGGCGGGATATTAAATATCTTGTAATTAAAATAAAGAAATATTAGAATGATGGGGTGAATGAAATTGAGTCACAAAATGAAAACAGCCGTATTTACCGGAGTAGGTCAAATACAACTGGAAGAATACGATATACCTGAAGTAGAGCCCGACAAAGTACTGATTAAAGTAGATGCCTGCGCAATCTGCACCTGGGAACAGCGGGTTTATAAAGGAATTAAGCAAGTCGAGTTTCCCTTTATTGGCGGACATGAAACGGTTGGCCATATTATTGCTATGGGAGATCGCGTGGACAAGGTACACTGGCAGTTACATGACCGGGTAGCTCTTGGCGTTACACTTGCTTGCAATAATTGCTATCAATGCAAGAGCGGTAATGAACAAAATTGTGAATATTTTAATCATAGCAAGCAGCTTGAGGGACTTCCGCATAAAGGGATGGGGGGACTCAGTTCGCACTTGCTTGTACATCCAGCCAATTTGTTTAAATATAAAAATATTTCGGTCGAAGAGGCAACGGTTACGGAACCTGTATCCTGCGTATTGCATAGCGTGGAAACGGCCGATGTGCAATTCGGTGATGTTGTAGTTGTCATTGGCTGTGGAATTATGGGCTTGTTGCATGTTCTCCTTGCCACTAGAAAAGGTGCGGTAGTCATTGTATCTGATACCGACGAAAAGAGGACGGCATTAGCGCTGAAAATGGGTGCGGCATATGCGGTTAATCCTAAGAGAGAAGACTTGGCGGAAAGAGTAAAGGCGATTACTGACGGCCTTAAGGCGCAAGTTGTATTTGATACAACACCTATTTCAGCAGTGGTTGAGGAAGCGAGAAAATGTCTCGCGAATAATGGCAGACTTGTTTTATATAGCGCGTTTTATCCGGACACCCCGATATCTTTTAGTCCCGATTGGCTTCACAAAAGTGCCGTTAAAGTATTGGGAACAGCCAATTCCAATGCGCGGGATTTCGTAAAAGCGACAAGAATGCTGTCATATGGTATCATAGATGTAAAGCCGTTTATAAGTGAAGTATATCCGGTACATGATATAAAGGCCGCATTTGAATCCGCCTGTAAGGGAGACAAATTTAGAGTCGTTGTTAAGTTCTAAAATAATAACAGGGAGTGTAGCGTTTTGGCTGTCGGAAAAAGGGAAGGCGAATTTTTGTATGATGAATTAAAAAAAAGAATCTTAGCAGATTATTCCGATAAGCCATATTTTACACCCCTGCCAAGCGAACGGGATCTTTGCAGTAAATATAATGTCAGTCGCCCTACTGTCAGGAAGGCTTTATTGCTGTTGGAAGAAGAAAAGTTTATAGTGAAGATTCCGACGAAGGGAACATTCTTCCTCGGTAATAAAGAGTTTGTTGACGGTCAGTCAGAAACGAGTAAAAATGAACTGGCATTTTATAATCGGGTTGTTTTAAGAGGCAACTATACAAGCAGTAAGGTGTTATTTCAAAATATAGAGCCGGCTTCGTTAGAGGTGGCGGCCAAATTGGAATTAAAAAAGGGCGATTATGTATTTCGGTTGGAGCGATTGCGTTACATTAACGGTAAGGTTTATTCTTTGGCGAATGCATATCTTCCTTATATGTTGTGTTCAGGACTGTTGGAAAAAGACTTTACCAACAGATCGTTATACCGTACTTTGGCGGAGTACGGTATTTATCCGAGCTATGCCCATAAGGTGATCGAAATTTCAAAAGCGGAAGAATATGAGGCACTGCATTTGGGCATTCAGGTTGGCGATCCGATTACGATTACGTATACGGTAACTTTCGATGAAAATGATAGGATTCTCGAATATGTCATATCGAAATCATTAGCGTATAAAACCAGGATTGAATTGACTGTTTCTACCGACCGTGAGCGATCTGGCAAGCTGCATTCTTTTCCTGCCGGTGAGCCATAAGCTAATCAGCTCTCTACTAAGCTCTCAGCCATATGCTGGGAGCTTTTTTGCCGGCTGCAGCCGTAGTTTCAGGAACTGGTGAAGCTGGTCCCGGAACTGGAAAAATAACAAACTAAAAACCGAGCCGCCCGGTGCGATAGCTGGGCGGCTCGGTGTCAAAATAGATAAGGTTGCGAGTTTTGTGCGAAGATAAAGGAGTATAGTATAAAACGTAATGACTCCTTTTTTGCTATGTGATTTTTTGTTTCCCGGCGGTTTTGGCTGCCGGGCTTTGTTATTTTACTGTAAAGCTGTTAAACAGGCAAGTGCTCTGCTGTTAGGTTGGCTCAGGCCCGGAACTCTTCAGCCAGGGCCTTAAAGGCGCTGATCGAATTCTTGATGGTTTCCATGCTGACGCAGTAGGCGAGGCGGAAGTAGCCGGGGCAGCCGAAGCCGCTGCCGGGGACAATCAGCAGGTTGTATTTCAAGGCCCGCTGGGCAAATTCCACATCGTCCGGGATAAGCGCCTTGGGGAACAGGTAGAAAGCGCCTTCCGGCTTAACGCAGGTAAAGCCCAGTTCGGTCAGGCGGGAGTAGAGATAGTCGCGGCGGCGTTTGTACTCGTCGGTGTTGACGGCCACATCCAGCGAGTCGCCAATGACTTTCTGAAAGAGGGACGGCGCATTGACAAAGCCCAAGGTGCGGTTGGCAAAGATCAGACCGCTGATGAGGAGCTCCACGTCTTTGATTTGCGGATTAACGGCGATGTAGCCGATCCGTTCGCCGGGTAAGGCCAGCGATTTGCTGTAAGAGTTGACCACAGCAGAATTGGGGAAAATCGAAAGGATGTTGGGTACCTTGGCGTTGTCATAGACAATTTTGCTGTAAGGTTCGTCGGAAATTACAAGAATCTGGGAGCCAAATTCCTGTTCCTTGCGGGCTAAGAGGCCGGCAACCTGGGTAAGAACAGCTTCGCTGTAGATAACGCCGGTCGGGTTGTTAGGCGAGTTAATGATGAGTGCTTTTGTTTTCGGGGTAATCGCCTGTTCCAGAGCGGCTATAGAGGGCTGGAACGTGGCCGGATCGGTCGGGACAACCACCAGTCTTCCGCCATGGTTTTCGGCGTAGAACCCGTATTCCACAAAGTATGGCGCCAGGGCGATGACTTCATCCCCGGGGTTTAGAATGCTTTTTAAGACAACATTGAGCCCGCCGGCAGCGCCGCAGGTCATAATAATATGGTTCGACGTCAGTGGCAGACCGGCTTCTTCGCCGGTTCGTTTCGCGATATTTTCCCTGATCTCGGGATAGCCGGCGTTGTTCATATACTTGTGCAGCCCTGCCGTTTCGCCGGTTACGTATTTGATCAGGGCGTCCTGTACTTCCTGAGGCGGTTCGTAGTCAGGATTGCCCAGGCTGAAATCGTAGACCTTTTCCGGACCATGGAGCTTGCGAAGCTTTTCGCCCTGCTCAAACATGGCGCGAATCCATGAAGATTTGCTGATTTTGTTTTGAATATTTTGTGACAACATGGTTGTTCCCTCCAGATCTTCAATTAAAAAACCAGTACCTTGTCAGCTTTAAAACAGTAGGATGCGGGCAAAGTTATCTTTCGCAGCATAAGATGGAGAAGGAGGCATACCGGAAGTATGCTGACTGGCTTAAGGCTGGTAAGGTACTAGTACCATTATATGGCACAATGCCTGCCCTTGCAAACAGAAGATGGTCCGGGACTTTCTGCCTAAGAACAGAAACGGCAAAGAAGCACCGGGCATGATGGCAAGAAGCGGACGGAATGTTCTTTTTTCCCGATAGAGTCACCGAAGCCTTTAACGCATCATAGGATACAGTAGAAACCGCTACTTAATAAAATATTCTATGAGGAGGTTGTCATTATGGCTTGGGGAAATGGATTTGGCCGCGGAGGAAGTTGGTTTATCATAATCATTATCATCCTTTTGTTGTTCTGCTGCTTCGATGATAACGGCTGCTCGCCGACTTGTTAGGCGGTAGCGGCACGAAAGGTCGCTAAAGACCGTCTTCCCGGAAAGGGAAGGCGGTCTTTTTCCTGCCGGTAAAGGCGATTTTAGCCAGGTGCTAAATTATTTGCTGCTATCTGGACAAGCAACCCGGCGGATGATATGATCTAATCTGTGATTAACGGGTCAGCTAACTTGGCAAGTGCAAATTGAACTTATGGAGATTTTTTGTAGGGTAAGTCGACGACAACGAACCCTTGCGGAAAAGATCCGTCAAGTAATTGTAATTTCAGAGTTGGTGGGTACTAGTACGCTGGGGCACTTAACAGGTGACGGGAGTACTAGGGGTATCTTTTCCCTAAATCACATATACTACAGAGGATTCGAAAGCAGAAAGGATGTACCAACACTGTTATGATGAGCGTGATTCGGCGCTTGCTGATCGGCAAGCCGCTGCACAACAACGAGCTGGCCCACGAGAGCCTGCCAAAATGGAAGGCCTTATCTATTTTTTCTTCCGATGCCTTATCATCAGTGGCTTACGGCCCTGAACAAATCATGATTACCCTGATTACCGTTCCCGGTATCATCGCCTACGGTTATATGGCGCCGGTGGCCCTGACCATATTGCTTTTACTGGCCATCATCGCCCTGTCCTATGTTCAGGTGGCGAAAGCCAATCCGGAGGGCGGCGGTGCTTATGCCATCGCCAAAAAGAATCTGGGTGAGTTGCCGGCCCTGGTTGCCGCCGGTTCGGTGTTTGCCGACTATGTGCTGACGGCGGCGGTTAGTGTCTCGGCGGGCACGGCGGCGATAACTTCGGCGTATCCCCTCTTATTGGAGCACAAGGTCTTTATTGATTTATTTGTTTTATTTGTTATTTTAATGGTAGTTAATTTGCGTGGTGTCCGCGAATCGTCCAATGCCTTTGTTATCCCTACTTACGCCTTTTTATTCGGAGTACTGGCCCTGTTGGGAGCAGGGTGCTACAAAGCGCTGTTTGATGCTCCTTATCTCATCCATCCTGATGCGTTGGCCAAGCAACCGCTGGATTGGGCCATGCTGTTTTTGATTTTGCGTGCCTTTGCCAACGGCTGCAGCTCGATGACCGGTATCGAGGCGATTGCCGACAGCGTGCCAATGTTCCGGAAGCCGGAGGCCCGTAACGCCACCATCACCACCTACTGGATGGCCGGTATTCTTGGAGTCATGTTTACCGGCATTACCTTCCTGATTATGCACTATCATATTATGCCGTACCATGAGGTGACTGCTCTGTCGCAGCTTGCCGAGAAAGTATTCGGCCGGAACGGTATTTATCTGTACATTCAGTTTAGTACCATGCTGGTGTTGTATCTGGCCGGCAATACGGCCTATAACGGACTGCCCATCCTGCTGTCCATCATCGCCAGGGACGGCTATATGCCCCGTTATTTGGCCACCCGGGGCGAGCGGCTGACCTATTCTAACGGCATAGTCCTGCTTACGTTTATGGCCGCGCTGCTGATTGTCGCCTTCCAGGGGCAGATTGATCACTTGATCTCGTTGTATGCCATTGGCGTGTTTATTTCCTTTACCATCGCCCAGACCAGTATGGTGGTGTACTGGAAAAGGGAACGCCAGCCCGGCTGGGTCCTGCGGGCCTGGATGAACGGCGTTGGGGGAGTCACGACCGGCATTGTCGTGCTGATTATTACGGTGACTAAGTTTGTGCACGGCGCCTGGATTATTTTATTGTTTATTCCCTTCATTGTATTTATCTTTAAGAAAATTCGCGGTCATTATGACAGTATCGCCGAACAGCTGCGGGTGCCGGAGGAATTGATTTGCGAGGGGAACTCCTTAGCGACAGCAGGTAAGCATATCGTTATTGTGCCGGTTTCGACGCCGACGCGGGTGGTGTTTCAAACCCTGAAATACGCCAAGCTGATCGGCGATAATGTGCTGGCGGTGCATGTGGCGAGTACCGAGGCGTCGGAGGAAAAGATCAGACAGAACTGGGACAAATGGAATCTGGGTGTCCGGCTGGTCATCCTGCGGTCGCCTTACCGGCTGCTGATGAACCCGCTGCTGGAGTACATCGAAAACATTGTCCAGAAAAAAGCCAGCAATGACTATATTACGGTGGTTATCCCGGAATTCGAAACGCCTAAGTGGTGGCACCGCCTGCTGCACAACCAAACAGGCTGGATTCTGCGCACTACGCTGATTCTCAAGGAAAATGTCATTGTCACTACGGTGCCGTATCAGTTGAAGGATTGATGAGTGGCCTGCATTTGTGTTGTTTGCACAAATGCAGGCCATATATATTGTTATTTTTGTCCCTAGACAGTACTTGACGGCTCTGCTATAATGAGATAAAAGTAAATACAACCGAAAAAATTAAGCAAAGATGCTAACAAATAAGACAAAGACTGTCTTATTCTGCCAGGCATCTTTTTTGTTATCCTTTCGGCAAAGACTACCGCAAAAAAGTGAATACCGGCCAGTTGACGTACCGTCCCGGCGGCTACTGCCTACTGGCGATCAAGCAAAGACGCTTAATTTGAAAGTGCTTTGCTTTTTTTGTTTTTTAGCCGGTGCGTCTGGTTGCTTTTAGCGGCAGGCGCCTTTCCGAATTAAAGAATACAGGAGGAAGGGCTATGTTTAACATAATCAATTTAGGTAAAAAGTTCGGCGATTTGGAAGTACTGAAAAGCATCAGCCTGTTTATCAAGGCCGGCGAGGTAGTCTGTATTATCGGACCGTCCGGTTCCGGCAAGAGTACCTTTCTGCGCTGTTTGAATCTTTTGGAAGTGCCGACAAGCGGAAAAATCTATTATGGCGGAACGCTGATTGAGGCTGATCTGGACAGCAAAAAGCTTCGCAAGGAAGTTGGCATGGTGTTTCAAAAGTTTAATCTTTTCCCCATGTTAACCGTGCTGGACAATTTAACCTATGCCCCCATTCATGTCAATAAAGTAAGGAAAGCGGAAGCGGAAGAAACAGCTATGGAGCTGCTGCACAAAGTCGGTCTGGCTGATAAGGCCAAACAATATCCGGCGAAGCTTTCGGGCGGACAGCAGCAGCGGGTGGCCATTGCCCGCGCGCTGGCTATGAAGCCCAAGCTGCTGCTGTTTGATGAACCGACTTCCGCGCTGGACCCCGAACTGGTCGGCGATGTGCTGGAGGTCATGAAGCAATTGGCCGCCGAAGGGATGACCATGGTGGTGGTCACTCACGAAATGGGCTTTGCCCGCGATGTGGCCGACCGTGTCATCTTTATGGATAAAGGCTATATTGTGGAGGAAGGGCCGCCGGCCAAAATCTTTAACCGGCCGGAACACCAGCGGACTCAAGAGTTTCTGGCAAGAGTTTTATAAGGAGGGAGAATATGCCACTACACTTTGCTAAAGCAGCCGATCTTTTAATTCCTTCCCTGTTACATGGTTTTGGTGTGGTTATTCAGGCGACGATTCTGGGGTTCATCCTGGCAACCTTCATCGGACTTATCATTGCTATCGGCAGGCTTTCATCCATTAAAATCATTAGAGGTTTTTTGTATCTGCTGTTGGAACTTATCCGGGGAACGCCCTTACTGGTGCAGCTTGTCTATATCTACTATGTGGTTCCTCTGCTGCTTAACCTTATCGCCGGCCTGTTCGGCTATAAAACGGATGTGCAGATCGCCTCGTTGACGGCCGGCATCCTGGGACTGGGCATCAATTACGGCTGTTATATGTCCGAGGTCATCCGGGCCGCCATCATTGCCGTTGATCCCGGTCAGACCGAGGCGGCCCTGGCGTTGGGTTTTGGCAAATATCAGGCCCTGTTCCGCATCGTGATGCCCCAGGCCCTGCGCAGCATTATCCCATCATTGGGCAATTATCTGGTCATGATGGTCAAAGACACATCGCTCCTGGCTTACGTGGCGGTCAATGAACTGCTGCTCCGTACCCAGACCTTCGCGTCACAAACCTTTTTAACCATTGAATCATATACCTTTTTGGCCCTGGCCTATCTTATCATCAGTGTGCCGCTGTCGCATCTGGTGGCCTTTGTGGAACACCGGTTAAAGACCAAATAGCCGGGCAAGGCAGTTACTGCCGGAAGAGAACGCCGGTGGCAGAGTCTGAGACTGCCGGTTTTCTGTACTATATATTCATTTAAAAAAAGAGGAGTGGAACATGATGAACAAAGTGTACAAACGGTTTGCAGGTTTAGTGGTTTTGGTATTTGCCCTGGCAGCCCTGCTGGTCGGCTGCGGTTCCTCCAGCACTACGACGGAGAAAAAGGATGCCGGTGCCGGCAGCACCCTGAGTGCCATTAAGGAAAAAGGTGTTCTCGTAGTGGGTTCCTCCAATGATGCTCCTTTTGCCTATATGGATGCCAGCAGCAATAAGTTTTCCGGCGTTGATGCCGACATTATCCGCGAAGTGGCTAAGCGTCTGGGCATTGCCAAAGTGGAAATGAAGCAGATTCCCTTTGAAAACCTGCTCATTGAGCTTAACAACAAAACAGTTGATATGGTAACCGACGGCATGTACATCAAACAGGAGCGCCTGGAAAAAGCTCTGTTTACCGATGTATGGTATAAAGAAGGCGAAGCTGTTGTAGTCAAGAAGGATTCCAGCATAAAAACCAAGGAAGATCTGAAGGATAAAGTCATAGGTGGCCAAAAAGGTACGGCCTTCCTGGAAATCGCTCAAAAATGGCTGAATGAAGGCAAAATTAAAGACCTGAAAATCTTTGGCAGCCAGGCGGAACTGATGATGGCGGTTAACACCGGGAAAATTGATGCCTGTGTTACCGACGGCATTGTGGCCGGCTATACCTTGAAACAGGACTCCAGTCTGGACCTGAGAATCCTGAGTCCCTATGAAGCGGAAGCTGCCGGCAAGATTGGCGCGGCTATCCGGTTTGACGACAAGGAATTGAACGATGCGGTCAATAAAGCGATAAACGATATGAAAAAAGACGGCACCCTGATGAAAATACTGGAACAATACGGTTTGAACCAGGATTACTTTGTATCGCTGGAAGACGGTAAAACGAAAAACGTGAAATAAATCAAATAACCTTTTACCTGCAGGAGGGAGCTTTGGTTTCCTCCTGCACCGTTTTAACGGTGCGCCGCGTGTTGTATCAATTATATTTCTGTTTGGGAAAGGAGCGATAACGGTGGAAAAATTAAATACAGAAGGTTCCAAGGCGTTATTCGCAAAAACAAAAATGTATTTGGTAGAGGGCGTGGCCAGTTCGTTTCACAAAGCCGCCGGTGAGGAGTATCCTCTCTGCCTGGAACGGGGCAAAGGCTCCAAGGTCTATGATGTGGACGGCAATGAATACATTGACTATATCGGCGGTTTCGGTCCCATGCTGCTGGGGTATAGCCCGGAGGCGGTCAACCGGGCGGTGGTGGCGCAAGTCGAGCGGGGCTCCCAGTTGTCGGCAACGACCGTTTCTCTCTGCCAACTGGCGAAGAAGCTGACGGAGATCATTCCCTGCGCCGAACGGGTATCCTTCCAGAACTCCGGCACCGAAGCCAACATGCATGCCTTCCGGCTGGCCAGAGCTTATACGGGCAAGAAAAAAATTATCAAGTTTGAAGGCCAGTACCATGGCTGGGCGGATGAAGAAAAAATAAGCATTGATGCCGCCAACGTAAAAGAACTGGGCGAACGGCAGGCGCCGGCCCGGCTGTTTACCACCAGGGGGCAGCGACGGGAAACAGCAGACGATATCATTGTCCTGCCCTGGAATGATCTGGAGCTGCTGGAACGGGTTATGGAGCAACAGGCCGGTGAGATTGCCGCCGTTATTACTGAACCGATCATGTGTGATTCGGGTCCCATCCTACCAAAACCAGAATATCTGGCCGGTTTGCGGGATTTGACCAGCCGCTGTCGGGTGGTGCTGATCTTTGATGAAGTCATCACCGGCTTCCGGGTGGCCCTGGGCGGCGCGCAGCAATACTATGGGGTCACGCCTGATTTGGCGGTGTTTGCTAAGGCGATTGCCGGCGGTTATCCGCTGGCGGCCATTGCCGGGAAACGGGAGATCATGGAAGCCGGTGTGCCGGCGGCCGGCACCTTTAATGCCAATGCTATTGCCGTGGCGGCCTCGTTGGCTACCATCGGGGTGTTGGAAGATGAACAGGTATACCGGCGGCTGGAGCAGTTAGGCGGACTGTTTGTCCAGGGGATGCGGATGCTGGGTGAAACCTATGGGATACCTTTGTTTTGCCAGGCGGTGGGCTCCATCTGCATTCTGATGTTCGGCCTGAAAAACGGGGTGGATGATTTCCGGCACTATCTAGCCGCTGCCGATATCGATTATTACGATCTGTTTGTGCGCGAAGCGCGGCAATATGGCGTGCGTTTCACGGCGCGGCGGGGGCGGATTTACCTGTCCACCGAACACAGTGAAGCGGATATTAGCAGGACACTGCAGGTGGCAGAGCGAATTTTTGCAGAAACGAAAAATCGCAAAGCAAAATAGAGGAGGCTTGATTATGAAAGAACATGGTTTATTTATTAATGGCGCCTGGGTAGTTACCGGGGATAAAATTGCCGTGAAAAATAAGGCGGATAACAGTGTGCTGGGCTATGTGGCCGCAGCCGGTCAGGACGATGTGCAGGCGGCGGTCGACGCGGCCGAACAGGCATTTAAAACGGTTAAGCTGGAGCCGTATATGCGCTATACTATCCTGATGAAAGCCAGTCAGCTTTTGCGGGAAAAGCAGCGGGAAATGGCGGAAATCCTTTCCCAGGAGGTCGGTAAACCGATTAAGGAAGCCTTGGCCGAGGTGGGACGGGCCCAGCAGACGCTTATTCTGTCGGCGGAAGAGGCCAAGCGGATGACCGGTGAGATGGTGCCGCTGGCGGGAGCGCCTGGCTGCGATAATCGCTGGGCGTTTACCCTGCGGGTACCTGTGGGCATTGTTTGTGCCATTACGCCCTTCAACTTTCCGCTGAACCTGGCCTGCCATAAGATCGGTCCGGCGCTGGCCGCCGGCAATGCGGTGCTGTATAAACCGGCCACCGTAACGCCGCTGTCGGCCGTGCTGCTTTGCGAAATCTTTGCTCAGGCCGGTTTACCCCAAGGGTATTTGAATTTATTGACAGGCTCGGGTGCCAAGCTGGGGGAATGGCTGCTGGCGGAAAAACGGATTGGCTTTTACAGTTTTACCGGCAGTCCGGCGGTCGGCAAGGAGCTATTGAGCAAGGCCGGTTTCAGGCGGGTGGCCTTAGAGCTGGGGTCCAATTCGGCCAACATTGTGCATCACGACACCGATGTGGCGGCAGTAGCCGCGTTGTGCGCCAAATACGCTTTTGCCAATGCCGGACAGGTTTGCATCTCCTGCCAGCGGGTCTATGTGCACCGCAGCGTGTATCAGGAATTCTGCGACAAAGCGGTGGCCTATGCCAAGCAGCTTGTCGTCGGCGATCCGCTAGACCCGAACACCGACGTAGGGCCGATGATCAGTGAGGGCGAGGCCGAGCGGGTGGAGGAATGGGTGAAAGAAGCTGTGGCACAGGGCGCCACGGTACTGGCCGGTGGTACGCGCTCCGGCGCCTGGTTTGCTCCTACCATATTGACCAATGTCCGCCCGGACATGAAGTTGGTCTGTCAGGAAGCCTTTGCGCCGCTCTTTTCGATTGTCCCCTATGATACGATTCAAGAGGCGATTGCGATGGTCAATGATTCGACCTACGGCCTGCAGGCCGGTGTCTTTACCGGTTCGCTGGATGTGGCCCGCGAGTGCGCCATGAAGATAGAAACAGGCGGCGTGATCATTAATGACGGCGCCACTTTTAGAACGGACAATATGCCTTACGGCGGCGTCAAGGAAAGCGGCATGGGGAAAGAAGGTCCGCAGTACGCCGTCCGGGAAATGACGGAAGAAAAGTTGATTGTCTTTAAATTTTAACCGCGATACGGTGAAAGGGGACCGGCCATGATCAGTTGCCGTGAAGTTGTCAACCTAGCCTCACTGACCAAGCTGCAAATCGTGGCGGGACATACCGGACTGAACCGGCTGGTGCGCTGGGTGCATTTTATTGACCTGCCCGATGTACTGCCCTGGGTACAGGGCGGTGAACTGCTGATTATCACCGGCATCGGCCTGCAGGGAGATACGGAAAAACTTAAGGAGCTTGTTCGGGGGATTATCAATAAAAAACTGGCCGGACTGATTATTAATGTCGGGCCCTATATTCAGGATATCCCGGCAGAGGTGCTGCAACTGGCCGATCAGGCTCATTTCCCGATTTTTGCGCTGCCTTGGGAAGTCAAAATCATTGAAGTGACCAGAGACATTTGCAGTCACATCGTCCGGAAGCAGACCGAGGAACGGTCGATTAAGGACTTCCTGGAACAACTGCTGTTTTTCCCGCTGGCTGATCCGGAAGTGCTGATCCAGCGGGCGGCTTATTACGGCTATGATCTGGCCCGACCGCATCAGGTGGCGGTCATCAGTCCGCGCAATCTGACCGAATATCTGGAGGCGCAAAAGTTGAAAGACGAAAATGCCCTGATGGCGTTTAAAATGCGTTTTGGCAATGTTGTGCAGGACATTTTGGCCCGCTGGGACCGGAAAATTTTGCAGACCCTTTGCGGTGATGATATCGTTCTTTTAGTGCCTTATGACAGTGAACCGGCCGGTGTGCGGCAGAACCTGGAACTGTTGACGCGGGTCTGGACGCAGCTTGCCGGCGAGATGCCGGAACTGGCGATTATCGTAGCGTTAGGCGGGCGGTTTGCAGCGCTGCCGGAGGCCCGGCGCAGCTATCTTGAGGCCAGCCGGGTGCTGCGGCTGTTCGGCGGTTTGCGGAGGGCCGCCCGACCGGTTTATGCCTACGAACGGCTGGGTATTTACAAGCTGCTGTTTGAAATCGGTCCGGAGAAGCTTGCGCTTTATTATCAGGAAATCATTGAACCGCTCCATGAGTACGACCGGAGAAACAACACCGAGCTGATTGACACGCTGTTTGCCTATTTTGAAGAAAACTGCAATGCAGCGCAAACTGCCAAACGGCTTTTTGTTCACCGCAACACACTGGACTATCGGTTGAAAAAGATTGAAGACATCAGCGGACGTGATTTGGATGATCCCTATGACCGGCTGACGCTGCAGCTCGGGGTGATCATGGGCAAGCAAATGGACAGCAGTGTATTTTCTCTTGATTCACCGAGCTGAATGAGCCGTAGGATATTGGGAAGATATCACAAAATATGCCGATATATCTTGTGAGGGCATCACATAGACGCCCCGGCCGGTATTTGGTACTATAAAAGCATAAGGACACGCAAATAGTTTTTAAGCAATGGCGCTGAACCGTATCCCTAGAGGCGGTTCAGCGTTTATCTTTTTTATCAAGGAAGGGGAGGGATTCGCATGAGCGCTAGAGGAGACAAAACGAAGCAATTGATTGAAAGAAAAAACAAGGCGGTGCCCAAGGGCATTGCTAATTCTACCGGAGTATTTGTGGAAAAGGCTAGCGGCGCCGTCATTACCGATGTGGAAGGCAAAGAATATCTGGATTTTTATGCCGGGGTCGGTGTGCTGAATATCGGACATTGTCCCGCACCGGTAGTCAAGGCGGTGCAAAATCAGGCGGAGAAGCTGCTGCATTCCTTCTTTGCCATCGGTATGTACGAATCATATGTGGCGCTTGCTGAAAAGATGAACGCCATCGCACCGGGCGCTTCGCCGAAGAAGACGATGTTTGCCAATAGCGGCGCCGAAGCGGTGGAAAATGCCGTGAAGATTGCCCGTCATGCCACCCGGCGGACCGGCATTATTGCCTTTGAATGCGCTTTTCACGGGCGGACGCTGATGACGATGAGCCTGACCAGCAAGGTAAAGCCCTATAAATACGGCTTCGGTCCCTTTGCGCCGGATATCTACAAGGTTCCTTCGGCTTATTGCTACCGCTGTCATTACCGTTCAAGCTATCCGGGCTGCGGCATGCATTGTCTGGAGAATTTTGAGCGGTTCTTTACCACCGAGATTGACGCCGAACATATCGCCGCCATGATCATTGAGCCGGTACAGGGCGAAGGCGGTTTTCTGGTGCCGCCGCCGGAATTCTTGCCGGGCCTGAAAGCCATTTGTGAGAAGAAAGGCATTTTGTTGATTGCCGATGAAGTGCAGACCGGCTTTGCCCGGACGGGGAAAATGTTTGCCATCGAAAATTGGGGCGTTGAGCCTGATCTAATGACAACGGCCAAGTCGATCGCCGCCGGAGTCCCTTTAAGCGCGGTAACCGGCAAGGCCGAATATATGGACGCTCCCGATGGCGGCAATATCGGCGGTACCTATGGCGGTAATCCGCTGGCCTGCGTAGCCGGGTTGGAGACCATTAAATATATTGAAGAAAATGCGCTGTGCAGCCGGGCAACTAAGATCGGTGAAATCACGCTGAGCCGCCTGAAAGCTCTGAAGGAACGCTGTCCGGCCATCGGCGACGTGCGCGGTGTGGGGGCCATGATAGGCATTGAATTGGTCAAAGACCGGGAGACTAAGGAACCGGCCAAGGAACTGACCGGCAAGATCATCCAGTACTGCCTGGAACAGGGCGTTATGCTGATCAGCGCCGGAGTGTTCGGCAATGTCATCCGCCTGCTCATTCCACTGGTTGTTACTGACGAAGAACTGGACAGGGGGCTGACGGTACTGGAGAAAAGCATTCTAAAGGCAGTTGCCGAGGGATGAGCTAAGCGTATACTGGTATGATATAAACAACCCCGGCAAATTTTAAGCTGTCGGGGTTGTCACACATTTTCCAGTTAATTCACATCAGTAAACAGTGCGCCATTATTAAGAAGTTTTGCATATTTCTGTCGAATTTGGCAGGAACTTTCAGCTTCATACAGAATGAGTACACAACTGGAATTTAGTAATTTGCCCCAATAATATCGGGTATTACAGTAACCCGGCGGGCAGTAAATGTGAATTTACCTGGTAAAGTGGGTTACCTATGAAACAAAGTAAACAACTGGCAGGCTTTTTACTCATCATGCTCATAATTGGCGTGACCGCGTTCTATGGTTATAGGATACAGGAAGCGCGGACTGCGCAAAACAGACACGTCACCATTACGCCTGACATGCAGATAGAGCTGACGGCGGAAGAGCGGGAATTCATCAATTCGCTGGGAACATTAAAGGTGGCAGTTGACGAGAGGTTTCCGCCCGTATCTTGTTATAGCAGGAAAACAGGCGAATTTGACGGTGTGTCCATCGAGGTATTGCGGATTTTATCGCAAACACTGGGGTTTAAGTATACGCTTATCCCGTATGATGAACTGTCCTGGATCGATCATCTGAACTTAATCAGGGACAATAAAATTGATATACTATGCGCCGCCAGTATAACCGATGAACGGAAATCATATGGGTACTTCGCCAATACTGTTTATTTTGAAATGAATTATGCTTTGATTGGCGCTATCGATCACCATGTACGGCTAAGCCGGATTAACGATATTGCCCGTTACAAGGTCGGTCTGGTTGAAGGGATGTCGGTCAACGACTACCTGCTGAAGTTTGCCGATCCGCAAAAAGTTACCTATTACCGGACCTTTGACGATGCGTTTGCTGCTTTGCGAAATCAGGAGGTAAGCCTGATCTCACATAATGAGGCAGCTTTTGTGGAGCGGTATTTTACGGGAAAATTATTTGATTACGAGATTGTATTTTCCATTAACGACAACATCCGGCGATATGCCTTCTTTTCGCCCAAGACGGAAAAGGGGAAGAAGCTCATTCAAATTCTTGACAAAGGCATGAAAAGGTTGGATTTAAAGGCTATAGCCGGTCAGTATTATGAAGATAAAAGTATTTTTGCTTACTATAAGGACCATGTTATGCAGGAGCAGCGTATGAACGAGCTTCGCAAATTCTTTCTCCTGCTGCTGCTAACGACGTTTATAATTTTTATGATAGCCACGGTTTTGATGCGGCGAAGGAACCGGGAACTGGAAAGGCTGGCGGCTACCGATTATCTGACCGGCGTGAAAAACAGGCATGCTCTGTTCAGTGAGTTTTCTGACATGGCCAGATTACAGCAGTCCAGCATCATCTACGTGGATTTAGATCATTTCAAGGCCATTAACGATAATTTCGGTCATGAAGCCGGGGACCGGGTTTTACAGGAGATCGCTGCGCGGCTGCAAAAGTGCCTGCCCCAGGCCTCAGTCTACCGGATGGGTGGCGACGAGTTTTTGCTGATTCTGGAGTCCGGCAGGGAGTTTGACGGAGCTGTCTTGCTATCCCAAATCGAACAGCCGGTTTATCATAATCAAAACATGTATTGCGTCAGTGCCAGTATAGGCTATGTGGATATAACGCAATGTTCGGGCAAATCGCTCAATGAAATCATTACTATGGCAGACACGGTCATGCTGCAGGCCAAAGCCTCCGGGAAAAACCGTATGGTCAACTTTTCCTGTACGATGAACAGAGAACCCGGAGCGGAAGAAACGGTAGGGGATTAAGAAACCAGGGGGATTGATACATTTGGGAACATGGGAGGCAGCCATTAAAACGAAGGCTCGTGAACTGGGTTATGACGGCTGCGGGATTATTGCGGCGGCACCGTTTCAGGATTTTTTAGCGGGGGTGGAGCGGCGTGCCGGACTCTTTCCCCATGCGGCACCGTTTTATGAGAGACTGAAGGCAAGAGTCGTTTCGCGGCCGCAAAGTATGGCTCCCTGGGCCCATTCTATCGTAGTTTGTCTGCGGCGTTACGACAAGTATAAGCTTCAGCCGCAACTGGACCGATTAGTGGGCAAGTACTACCTGTTTGACGGTCGGCTGTCTTACTCGACGGAATATGCGGCCCAGGCTGGTTTTGAACAGTTTTTGACGGACAGCGGTTTTCGTATTGCCCGGGAGAGGCTGCCGCTGCGCTGGGCGGCGGTGAAGGCCGGTTTGGGTAAATTTCGCAATAATAATTTTGTATATACTGCGCAGGGATCGTGGCACTGGATTGACGCCTGGCTGATAGATAGGCCGCTGACCTATGATCAGCCTGCCGGGGACAGTCATTTTCCCTGTCCCCCTAACTGTAACAAATGTATAGAAGCTTGTCCTACCGGGGCTTTGACCGCCCCCTTGACAATGGATGCCACCCGCTGTATTGCTCATTTGACTTTCAGTGAATGGGAAGCATTGCCGCCGGAGGATGTTAGAAAAGATATGGGAACTTATCTGTATGGCTGTGACGAATGCCAGAATGCCTGTCCGATGAATAAAGCCTGGCAGGGCGAGACAGAATTCACTGAACCGGTTGCTCTGAACAGTTTGCTGGAATTGGAGAAACTGCTTGCTATGGATGAGATGACGTACCGGAATGTTTTGCAGCCTCGCTTCTGGTATATTGCCCAAGAAAATTTTTGGCAATGGCGTTGCAATGTAATCCGGGCTATGGCCAATAAGGACTCGAAAGCGTATGCTCCTTACTTTACCAAAGCGCTGGAAGATCCCGATGCCCGTGTAAGACAAATGGCCGAGTGGGCATTAAGCCGGTAGTCAACTGTGTAGAGAAGGCGAATAAAAGTAGAAAGCCAGGCGAAGAAAAGACCGCCCCCAGTTGCAGCTAATTCATGCTGCGATTGGGGGCGGTTTGTTTTTACTGCTGGAAGGTGGAGCCGTAGCGGGGAGCTTTTTTTATTTACATCTTCCGGATGGTCCGGAGTTTAAATGGATAGTAACAAAATGACCTTGTGTTACTGTATTACTGTAATTTTCCAATTATCTTCTAACACTATATACGACAAGATTCGCCTATTCCCTCTAAAAACTTACATTTCTTGCAAGAAGATAAAAGCAGTGGAAATTAGTAATATGTTAACCTGGTTTTTGAATTTTTCTTTATATAACCTTGATTTTTCTAACTTTAGGAGACTTTCTAATGTAACACAAGGTCATTTTGTTACATTAGAAAGTCTCCTTAGCTTTTTGATAATGTCCCTGACAGACAAAGCTGCTTTGTGATAATTTATGCAATTTATTTCTTTGGATATTCGGCTTGCCTTCTGGGAGCCTATTTGTCCGTTATATTTTTAATCAGGTTAAACCGACCGCAACATTTATAATGCTAGCATTTAAATGTATAAACCATACTTATAAGGAGGATTTATATGCATTTTTTGGACAATATGAAAGTAGTTTTTAAACTCAGTATACTGATTGTTATTTCGTTTCTTTCCTTAGGCATTATCAGTTTTACCGGTTTTTACTATCTTGGGCAGGCCAATACAGCTATGACTACCTTATATAAGGACAGGCTGCTTCCCGTACAAACGATTAATGATACCCGAACGATAACCGGTAAGGTGAATTCGGCTATTTTGGAATTGATGATCACTACAAATGAACAAAGAAATCAGGAATTAAAAGCCACGATCAAAGAAGGCGCTGCAGCAGCAAATACCAATATGAAAACGCTTGCCAGTATGCAAATGGATGAAAAAGCCCAATCCATACTGAATCAAATACAAGCAGCGCTGGACAAATACCGTCAGGCCAGAGCCAGTGTGATAGAGTTGGCTGATCAAAATAAAAATGCGGAAGCCTATGCTCTTTATATAGATAAAGTAGATCCCTTGGCTACCGACTTTATTGATAAATTACGCGGACTTTCCGAATATTATGAGGATCTGTCGGAACGGTCCGATAAAGAAAATCAGGCTGATTTTGAAAAAGCGGTACTGATCGTTTCAGCCGTTATTCTAACTGTTGTGTTGCTATTAGGGTTTAGCGGCTTATACATAACTAAAAGCATTACCGGGCCGTTATCGTTTATGGTGGGCCTATGCCGGGATTTTGCGGCCGGCGACTTCCGGGATAAAGGCAGTACGGTAAATCGTCGTGATGAGATCGGCCAATTAGTGACTGCTTTAGAGCATACCCGCAGCAGCCTGCAGGTTTTATTAAAGCAGGTTGGCCAGTCTGTGGAGCAGGTTGCCTCCTCCTCCGAAGAACTCAGTGCCGGTGCCGAGCAGTCATCCCAGGCAGCCAATCAGGTTGCCTGCTCCATGGCGGAAGTGGCGAAGGGTATGGAAAATCAGATGTCGGCAGCGAATGATACATCGGCCGTAGTGCAGCAGATGTCGGCCAGTATTCAACAGGTAGCCGCTAACGTCCATGAGGTGTCCAATCATTCGGATCAAGCTTCTGAAAAAGCCAGTCATGGTAAGGAATCGATTGATAAGGCAGTAAAGCAGATGTTTCATATCGAAAATACTGTCACAACACTGGCCGGGGTTGTCGCTAAATTAGGGGAACGCTCCAAAGAAATCGGTCAGATTGTCGATACCATCTCCGGTATTGCCGGTCAGACGAATCTGTTGGCTTTGAATGCAGCCATTGAGGCGGCCCGGGCCGGTGAACAGGGAAGGGGATTTGCCGTAGTTGCCGAAGAGGTTCGCAAACTGGCAGAACAATCTCAGGAGGCGGCTAAGCAAATTGCCGCCTTGATTGGTGAAATTCAGGGAGATACCAATATGGCTGTAGATGCTATGGAGGAAGGGACACGGGAAGTTAAGCTGGGAACAGGAATTGTTGATGCCTCAGGACAAGCTTTCCAGGAAATTGTTACGGTTATCACGCTTGTGTCGGAGCAGATTAAGGAAATTACTGCAGCAGTTGAGCAAATGGCTGTCGGAAGTCAGCAAGTTGCAGAATCGGCTAAGCAAATTGATGCCCTGAGCCGAAGCGCTTCCGGCGAAACGCAATCTGTATCCGCTGCTACCGAAGAGCAGCTCGCCACGATGGAAGAGGTTGCGTCATCCAGTCAGGCATTGGCCAAACTGGCGATGAATTTGCAAAGTGAAATCAATAAATTTCAGATTTAAAAACACCCGGCAAAGTACCGCAATAACAGCTATTACGGTACTTTGTCTTATTTTAGCATTCTTTGTTTGCTGAATAAGCTAATTTACTGACCGACAATACCAGGGGACGAAAATCAAGTTTATGAAAAATTTGTAAAGTTTTGTATTAAAAAAAGGTTTTCGTTTCACGAATCCAGAATATCCTCCAGTAAATATATCAGGCGGTAATAAGGAGCGAATTTGCTGCTATGATTAAGGAAAGATGGGAAATATTGGACTGTTGGGTTGTCGCAGGTTACAATTACAGGCTTATTCTTAAGCCACGGACAACAAGGGCACATCTCATCGACATCACTTTGGAAACCAGTAATATTCATGCTTTGCTGGAGGAAGTAGTAAATGCATTTTGGACGAGTCAGGAGCTTATGGTTTATTTAGACGGTATGGCGGCACAAGGCAGGCATTCAATTCAATGAATGCCTGCCTTGTATTTGAGGTGGCTCAGGTAAAATCTTAGCCTGCCAGTTGGTACACCCCTATGAGCATTAGCAAAAAGCCGGAAACGGTAGTTGCATAGTTACCAAGAAGTTCCGAAGCATATTTTTGGCCCCAATAATGTCCTAAACTGACGGTAAGAAGGCTGAAGGCGCTAATGAGAGCAGATTCGACTAAGGGGGATTGACCGGCCGTGCCAACGGCGAACCCTCCGGCTATGGCATTCAGGGAAAGCGCAAAGCCAAGCAGGAATGCCTCGCGGCAGCAAAGATCTTTTGAGGCATCCAGATCCACCTTTTCCGGATGACGCAATATTTCAACAGGGCCGATATATATTTTGGTTCCGAATAACTGTAGATCCATGATAGGCTGCTTTTCTTTAACTGCATGAATGATTGGCTGGAGGCAGATCCATAGCCCCATTGAACATAGTAAAGCGGCACTGACGATAGCGCCGATCTGAGGCGAGGCATATATACTAAAGCTTTGCCCGATTTGCGAGGAGAACCAGGTAACGAAAAATGATATAGCGGCAATGATTCCGTTGGCCGTATGGGATATTTTTATCTGACGCATTCCGTAGGTAATGCCTACTCCCAGATTATCAAGATTGGCAGCTACAGCAACGAAAAGGGCCCAGCCAATATGTTGCAATGAAATCCCTCCAGTAACAATATAACCTATAGTATAAAACGTTCAGCAGGATTTCTTACGTTATTTTTGTGTGCCTATAGGATGTAGTTTCTTCCATAGCAACAATAAATTTTACACAGCCTTTACGTTTACTTAACTTTATTCTAAAGACGCCGGTATATAATAAAATGAGGGAAAATAGGAACCGTAGAGGGGAAAGCCTGTGAAAACTTTGTCAGGACGATGCATACGCCCATTCTCATCAGCTTTTGCAGTGATGCAGACAATTGTTTCTTGTGAGCACTTGCTTGGTTGTATAGCGGCAAATCGCCGTGTAGCTGAAGAAAAAAAACTTTTGCTCCGGATTAACGCCTGTAAAGGAAAAATCAATCAGTACATCAAAAGAAATTTGGTAATAGGTCAAAATATTTCCCGCCCTTATACATTACTTTTACTTAGCGACCGATGGGATTACCGGAGTATTCTGGAGGTTATGCTCGCAGATTTACGTATCGATGGATTAGCAGGCGAAATCCAGGCTTTGGTTTGGTCCGACATGCAAGACTATTTCGGGCGTTTCGTGCCGGAGTGTGAGGAACTGTTTACGATCGATACCCGGCTGCTTTCGCCCCCGGCCTATATTAATCAGGTCTTGCAGGAATACGTCAATACCTTCCGTTTTACAAAAACAATGGGCAGGGCTGTCAATAAAATTTGCCGGAAAAGTTTATCACAAACTGGATTGTCCCCGGTGCTACAGCAGTTAGCCGGCAGGATGGATTGGGGCAGCTTATTATTAAGCCGGTTTGCTTGCTCGCCGCCGGAACAGACAGAGCGGTTGCAGCGGCAGGTTGATGAATGCCTGCATGGTGTGCTGAGCCACTGGGCAACCCAGATAACGCATCAATATCAGGAAGCCGTTGCGGAAGTTTACTACCGGTTTTATGATGAATATACCGGCAATAATGAGGAACTTCCCACAATAAACAAGTACAAATTGGTACATTGGCAAAGCCGGAAAAAGAGACATTCCTTATATAAAGTTCCCTATGCAGTATGATGGCTACATCATGCTGTTTTTTTATTGCCCGCAGACAAACGGAAGAACTGCATAACATGGTTTAAACTGGGTAATATTATCTTGTACATTGTTATCCTAGAACAGAAGGGGCAGAGAGCATATGCCGGCTATTGAATCGAAGCAGGAACAAAGCGAAAGGCAGGAGGCAAAAGCGCAGGAACGGTACGAACGGAAAAGCCGCGGCCAGCGCATGCGGGAACGAATCTCGGAAACAACCAATGTAGAATCCTCAGAAAGTCTGGATCAGATTTTTGAAGCCAAGTTGGCGGCGGTTAGTACGTATGAGCGTAAGCTTGCCACGATAACCGATCCTTATGCCCGAAGTGTGTTACAGGATATGATCCGTCAGGAACGCCGGGAATTAATGCATTTGACCGAATTGGCCGATTTTGTGGAGCAAAGTCCGGACATGAACGGTTTTACCCGGGCACACCGGAGAATGGGGCACCGGATGAAAATGAAAACAGGCCACAGCCCGGCTTTTTGGCTGGGAACAGCAGCACTGGGGATGTTATTGCTGCCAAGTGTGAGAGAAAAACTGCGGCCCTTGGCTATTAAAACGGTTCAGGGAATTATGGGCCTATCGGAGCAAGCCCAAGGAGTGTTTAGCGGTGTCCGGGAGGATTTGGAGGATATCGTCAGTGAAGCCCAGTTTGAACAGTTTAAACAGTCCATTGACAGTGCTATAGAGGAAACGGTGCCCGAGCCCACAGAGCCTGCACCTTAATCAGGAGGAACAAGATGGCGGATGTACAGGATTTGAAAGAAAAAGTATCCGGGATTAGCAAAGAATTACGGGAGGCTGTAGATATCAGCATTGAACTGCGCCGGCAATCACCGCAGGACAAGTCGGAAGTGATTGTGATATGGGAATTATTTTTAAAAGATTTTTTCGGGTATGTCAAACAAAGGAGCAAAGAGGCCAAGGATAATTTACTTTCCGGTGTTTCCTGGACGCGCTTAAAGTTTTTTTGAACAACAATAAGGTAAGCCTTACTGTTGTTCCTTTGCGTCACCAGGTCTTTCGTTTCCATATTTCTTTCCAGTATAAGAACAAATTGTAGTCGGATAGGGTGATACATGTTGGAAACAATGACAGGAAAGTACAGACTGATACCGGGACGTCTGAGAATGGAAGTCAAAGGACTTTACCGGAATAGTGTTCTGGCAAACTTACTACGAGAATGTCTGCCTGCCGTGGCAGGAATTCAGGAAGTAACGGCAAATCCGCTTACCGGGCGGATTTTGGTGTTATATGAGGCTGCGGTCATTGGCTTGCCAGACATCAGAGCAAAAGTGGACAAAGTGGTCAGTACCTATCAGACACTGGAGGAAGTTCGCCGTGAGGCCACGGCTTTACGACAGATTGCCGCTGCCGCTCCCCTACCGGAACGGGGAGAAACTTCCCATGCCGGGTTGTATGCTTTGACGACAGGCGGTGTTTTGGCGGCTATTTTTGCCAAACGACTGGTAGTAGGGCGCTCGCCGCTGGCTTCTTCACCCCATGTATTTAATCTGGTTGCTCTAACAACGATTATATCGGGATATCCCTTATTCCGCAGCGGCGTAAAATCGTTGATACGGCATAAACGGGTCAATCATGACATGGTTATTTTTATAGCCTCCTTGCTGATGCTGGCCATGCGGGAAAGTATAACCGGCTTATCTATTTTGTGGATTGTCCATTTGGCCAATTTCTTCCAATTCCTGATGCAGGCCAGATCCCGTGCCCAGATTGAGAAAATGCTTCAGCAAAAGCAGCAGCAATGGCTCAGTTTGGAGGCAGAACGCAGGCAGAGCATACAGGTACATAATATTAAAATTGGCGATGTGATTGCCTTACATTCGGGGGAAACGATACCTGTTGAGGGAAAAATTATTGCCGGCCAGGCGGAATTAAACCGGGCGGCGGTAAACGGTGATTGTATGCCTTATTGGGCTGCCAAAGGAGATACGGTTCAACCCGGGGCTAGGATTGAAACCGGAGCGATTCAAATTCAGGTGCATAATGTTGATAATGCTCCTTATAGGCCTTTAGCCTATGACATGGACAAATATGAGAGTCTTTGGCATATCAGTGACCGGTATGTCAACAAAGTGATGTGGTGGAGTCTGACCGTTGCCGGTTTGATCTTTCTGTTTACCCGGGACATACCCCGCAGTATCGCCGTACTGCTTGCCGGATCGCCGGCAGCCATTTCACTGGCGAGAAATTCGGCAATGGGGACGGCAGTCGCCCAGGCAACGGGAGACAATATTTATGTAAAAGAGCCCAGGGCACTGGAAACGGCAGGAGAAGCCGATACGGTTGTCTTCGACAAAACAGGTACACTTACGGAAGCTGTGCCGCAGATTAGTGAAGTTGTGGCAATCGGCGGTTTGAGTGAGGACGAAATAATACGTCTGGCGGCTGCAGCAGGAGAAAGGGAATATCACCCGTACAACCGGATGCTGCTGGCGGAGGCAGCTAAGCGGGGACTGCAGCTTCCGCCAGCCGACAGCCGGCCGGCTCCCGGCAAAGGCGTTTGCGCCACGATAGCGGGGAAGCAGGTTGCTGTGGGTAATCAGGCATTCATGCAGCAGGAAAAAATCCTGCTTGGCGGGGTAAAAGACCGGATTGTCCGAATGAAAATGAACGGAAAAACGCTTGTTTATGTCGCGGTTAACCGGGAGCTGTGCGGACTGATTGCAGTTCGGGACAAAATAAAGTCAGCCAGTTTCGAAAGTATAGCCGCTTTGCGCTGCCTGGGCATCCGGCATATGGCGCTGCTGACCGGCGATGCGGATGCTGCGGCCCAGGCGGTGGCCGCAACGCTGGACATTCCCTATACCTACAGCGGGGTGCTGCCGGAAGAAAAGGCCAGAATCATCCGGAATATAAAACGGCATGATTATAAAGTGATCATGGTAGGTGACGGCATGAATGACGTGCCCGCCCTGCAGGCAAGCAACGTGGGCATTGTCATGGGAAAGACCGGTTCCGGGCCCAGTATCAATAAGGCCGACATTGTCATAGGCGATGATGATCCAGCCAAAATAGCAAAAGCAGTGGTATTGGGAAAACGGCTAAATGAGGTGGTAAAGCAAAATATTGCTTTAGCTGCGGGATTAAACATAATAGGGATCGCTCTGGCTGCCGTCCGGCTTATTTCTCCGCTCACGGCGGGGCTGCTGGCCAATATCAGCACGCTGGGAGTTGTACTTAACTCGGGGCGCCTGTTAACTTCCGGCAGCAACACGCCAATGGGCCAACCCTTGAATTTGCAGCGTTTTGCCATGAATGAAGCTCAGCTCGGTTCGCTGCAGGCGGGTGAGGCGAAAAATCATATCCCGGCAGACGTAAAAAGCTGGCATGGGCTGAGTCCGGAAGAAACCTGCGAGGAACTGGGGACTTCCAATAAATGGGGACTGAGTGAACAGGATGCGGCACTGCGCTGCCTGCATTATGGACATAACCGACTGGCGGCACGGGCCAAGCCTTCATTTTGGCGGCAATTGCTGGATCAATTTAAGGATTTTATGGTTCAGGTGCTGCTTGGCGCCGCCGGTTTAAGTTTTATACTTGGTAAAAGAAGAGATGCCCTGCTGACGGTAGGAATTGTCACAGCCAATGCGTTTCTGGGTGTTGCCCAGGAACGAAAGGCCGGTCAGTCGTTAGAGGCCCTGCAGGAACTGGCGGCGCCGCAGGCCAGGGTAATCCGGGCAGGCCGGCAGGTCAAGGTGAGCGCCGCCGCCGTAGTTCCCGGTGATATCATTGTTCTGGAAGCAGGGGACCGGGTACCGGCGGATGCCCGGCTGCTGCAAGGTGTTCATTTTGAGGTGGAAGAAGCGTCTTTAAGCGGGGAAACGCTTCCGGTAAAAAAGCAATATAATAAGTTGGAAAAGGATCAGGTTGCCTTAGGGGACCGGAGAAATATGGTGTTTATGGGCACCACTGTTACCAGAGGACGGGCAACCGCGGTGGTGGTCGCTACCGGTATGCAGACGGAAATGGGCAAGATTGCCTCCCTGATCGGAGAGCAGAAGGAAGAGGCAACTCCATTGCAACGGCGGCTGGAAGAACTGGGGAAATATTTGGTGTATGGCTGCCTGGCCGTGTCGGGGCTTGTCTTTTTGGCGGGTACCTTACGGGGCGAACCGATGATCCAGATGCTGCAAACGGGAGCCAGTCTGGCTGTGGCCGCGATACCGGAGGGACTTTCCGCCATTGTCCTCATTGCTCTGGCTATGGGGGTTCAACGGATGAGCAAACGCAATATCATTGTTCGCCGGCTTTCCTCCATTGAAAATCTGGGATCAGCCACAGTCATTTGCTCCGATAAAACGGGAACGCTGACGCAGAACCAAATGACGGTGCGCGAAATATATTCGCCCGTTGGCCACTGGGCCGTCAGTGGGGAAGGGTATGATCCGGCGGGTAAGTTTATGGCTAACAATCAATCGGAAAAACCTAACAAGCTATTAAAAAAAATAGCAACAGTTGCCGCGCTCTGCAACAATGCAAAGCTGATGAAACCGGAAGAGGGAAAGCGTAAGGTAATCCCCTTAAGAGCCTGTACAACCACGAACTGGACGATTGACGGTGATCCAACCGAAGGGGCGCTCCTGACTTTGGCGGCAAAAGCCGGCATTGATATTGAACAATTCACTCAAACCCATTGCCGGGTGGTGGAATACCCCTTTGAATCAGAGCGATGTATGATGTCTGTGTTGTGTACCGATGACAGCAAACAGATGTCGCTTTACTCCAAGGGAGCTCCTGATAAAATCGTCAGCCTTTGTACTCACTATACCGATGGGGAATATACCTATCCGCTGGATGAGGCAACCCGCCGGAATATTGAACAGGCGAATAATGCTATGGCCGCAAGGGCACTGCGTGTGCTGGCCTGTGCTTACCGGTCTATGGAAGGAGAAGGGCAGGAACAGGTAAACGAGGATTGTCTGGTTTTTTGCGGCCTGGTTGGGATGATCGATCCGCCGCGGGCCGAGGTTCCGGAAGCTATCGCCAAATGTCATCGCGCCGGAGTCAAGGTCGTCATGATTACCGGGGACCATCCGAATACGGCCAGGGCAATCGGCCTGGAACTGGGCTTGTTAAAGGATAAGGGGCGCATTATTACAGGCCTGGAAATTGATAATATGACGGATGAGGAATTGGCGGCAGCGGCCCCAACAGCCTGTATATTCGCCAGGACTACTCCGCAGCATAAGATGCGCATTGTTAAGGCCTTCCAAAGCCGGGGCGAGGTGGTTGCCATGACCGGCGACGGGGTAAATGACGCTCCGGCCGTAAAAGCCGCCAATATTGGCATTGCCATGGGGATAACCGGTACCGATGTTACCAAAGAAGCGGCTTGCATGACCTTAGCCGATGATAATTTCGCCACCATCGTAAAGGCCATGGAAGAAGGCCGTTCGATTTATAATAATATTCGTAAGGCCATACGGTATCTGGTTGCGACCAATGTTGGCGAGGTAGTGCTTATGTTTTTGGCCGTTGTGCTAGGCATGCCGCTGCCGTTAATACCGATACAACTCTTATGGATTAACCTGGTCGGTGACGGATTGCCGGCGGTCGCTCTGGTCAATGATCCACCGCCGGCAAATATAATGGAACAAGCTCCCCAGTCAAGCAGTGAAAGCGTATTTGCCCATGGGCTGGGCAGGAAAATTATAAGCAGGGGCTTGATTATCGGCGTTAGCAGCTTATTGCTGTATGGCTGGAAACTGCGGCAAAGCGGTAATTTATTGCTTGCCCGTTCTTTGCTGCTGGCCCAGTTGGCTATCAGTCAGTTTATCCATCTTTTTGACTGCCGGATCGAGAAGGGAGTCAAAAAAACGGAATGCATAAACAACAAATGGCTGTTTGCGGCAATAGCGCTATCTATGACCATGGTTATCGGTTCCATTCATCTGCCGTTTTTGCAGCCCGTATTCGGTACCGTTCCATTAACGGTATGGGAATGGAGTCTGGCGATCTTTGTGTCTATCGTAACTGCTGCCTTTGACTTTTGGTTATGGAGGGGACCGGGCAAGGAATCACCAACGCGTCTCTTACCACGGTTAAGGTCATTGCAGGAGAACTAAAACTGAAGGGATTGGATGTTTATCACCTCTTTGCTAATACTAGTCTTGTATCAACCTTAATACTGTTGGGTTGCGGCGGGAAGATTTTTTGTAAAATCTCCCGTCAGTATCCACGGCATAGGGCTGACACGGCATAAGAGGCGAGGAGGTGATGCTATGTACTGGCTGCTGGCACGTCCCGCAATTGGCTGGGGCGCATTCCTGTTGATTCATGCCATCGGGATTCCTTTTGTATACGGTGTGGGTAAAACCTGCGCAATGAAAAAAATGCAGGAAGCGAAGCAGGACCCGGGAATTTAGGAGAAAACTTGGTCGGTTCTAATTTATGGAATGAAAACAGATGCTTTAGATGTTCTGATTAGACCGGAAAAGTTGTACTTGTTGATATGTAAAAAAGAGTCGCCGCTATGCAATAGTGGCGACTCCGTTCTTTTATCGCTTATTCTTTGTGTCTGTTATGGGGGGATTCTAAATCGGTATCTAAAAGTTCGTATGGTGAATTTTCCGGGTTTTCATAAGCCAAGCCGTCTGGTACCTCTTCAGTATCGTTTCTATCGGTGCGGCTGGTCCTGGCTTCTTCTACTACATCTTTAAAGTTACGGCGTATTTTCCGCGCTCTATCCGACAACGTTAAGGCACCTGCGGTGGTTGCTACTGCGACACGGCGGCCTTGGTGCCTGACGGTATCTTTAATACAGCCAATGGTTTCCGACAGAGTGTCCTGTGGAGATCCGCTATAGTCTCTGGCTTCCGCCATAATGTCCGCGGTGCTTTCCTTTAGTTTGCCTCCTAAATCTTTAACACTGTCCGCAACGGCCAGAGCTCCCCGGGTAGTCATGACGGCAACCATGCGGAAACCCCGCCGGACAGGTGGAAAAGCAACGGCAATAGCAGCACCGGCGGCTAATAATGTAAGCGGAGAACTATTGTTGAGAAATCTTGTTCCCAAGCGTAGGATGTTCATGCTCTACTCCTCCTTTTTGTATAGTGTTTCCGGAAGTTTTGTTGCTATGTAGACCACTATGATATTTTATTATGGAGAATTTTATAAGGATAAGAACCTGAAATCGGTAGTAAAGTTTTTTTTTTTGCAAATCCCCGAGAAAATTGCAACTTAGGCTTTCCTGGGTGCAGCTTACCTTTGCATGTATTGATTAAGCCGATTTACTGACCTATACTTGAGATAGAGAAACGGGAGGTGGTCAGCATAAAAATCACGATTGAGAATATACCCGACGGAACGGAGCCGGAAATCATCATACGGGCTAATGACGTTGATGAGGCATTGCTGCAGTGTATTGATTCAATGAAATCAGTTTCCAGGAAGCTGGCAGGAATGGCCGATGGGGAAATGCATATCGTCGATCCCCGGGATGTTTTTTATTTTGAGTCGGTCGATAATAAAGTATTTATTTACTGTCACGAAAAGGTTTTCGAATCAAAACTAAAGCTTTACGAGATTGAAAAGCTCTATGAGAAGGGGGATTTCTTCCGAGCCTCTAAATCAACCATACTTAATATTACTAAAATAGATTCGTTAAAGTCGATTTTCTATGGAAGACTTGAGGCTTTGCTGCAAAATGGTGAAAAAACAGTTATTTCCCGGCAATATGTTCCTGTTCTCAAACAGAGATTAGGTTTATAAGGAGGTTTTTAGTGATGGATGTCGGTCAATATATAAAACCAATCGTATCGGATATTTTTAAAGCCTGCGGGTGTTTGCTGATTATAATGGCGTTGTTTTTAGGAATCAATTCATCGGAAATAATCAGGCCTGTACTGTTGTGGCAGATCATTGTCCTGTCTGCGGCTTTTGCCCTGTTTAAGGTTGCTTATACCAATCCCCTTGATTTGACAGGAAAAAGACAGGTCATTGTGTTTTCTCTTTGCACCCTTCTGGCAGATATATTGATTGTTCTATGGTTATTTATGATTAGTCCCAACACAGACAGCAGCATCATTCTAGCCTATATTGTGGTGATTTTTATCGTGAAAGGAGTCGTCTTTGCCATGATGTATATTGACGGTGAAAAAGAGGCAAGACAGATTAATGAAAAACTAAGTGAGTACAAAAACAATACTGAAAAGTGAGTTGCCGGTGTTACCATACAGAACGTTTCTTTGGGTTTGGCAAAAATATAGGCAGGTGTAATGAAGCGTCAGCGGGAATATCTAATGGGTGACAAATGAGACTGAATTTCGCAGGAATAATGGATCTTATTTCCGGAAACTTCAAAAGGGTATGGCATGAAAAGCGTCGTTAGTGGACGTTCCGATAATTTGAAGACACGCTCTCAGGATAAAAATTAAAAAGCTTGTGAATTAAGAACTGCTTTATATATTAAGCGGTTCTTTTTTGTCCGATAAACAGGGTAGAACTTTTTGCAAAACTATCTTGCAAATAGTTCTACTTTTTTGAAAAATCCCGAGTCAGTATACTAAACATGCGAGGTGGATTGAAATGACCAGTAAGGAATTGGAGTTGATCTCGTTTTTAATTGCCAGAAATGAATACAGCACCTATGGAGAATTGAAAACCGCATTGCAAAAGTCGGAGCGTACCGTCCGGTACTATCTGGAGCAGGCCAACCAGGTTTTGCAGCAACAGGGGTTTCCCTGTATTGAGCAGGACCGGAAGCTGGGGGTCAGGCTGCAGTTTACAGCAGCCGAAAAGCAGCACTTTTTCTCGTTGCTGAACGCCAGCCAGGAACAGACGGAATATTATCCGGCCGGCGAACGAATCCTCAGGATTTTGTTTTCCATCTTGCAGAATCAGGAGCCTACCTTTGCCACTACCTTTATCGATGAACTGATTACCAGCAAAAGCTCGATTGACTCCGATATGAAAACCATTCGCAAGCTGGCGAAAGAGTATGGGGTCGTCCTTAAAAGTACACCCAGGGAAGGTTTTAGATTCCAGGGTGATGAATGGGCGGTCCGGTTGTTCCTTAATAATGTGATCAATCATTATATCAATCTGGAAATGATGATGGATAATGGCCGTAATCATTTCGTTTTTTCCAAGAAAGAAAAAATCGTTTTGGAGTATTTAAATGAAAAACTGTTGTTCAGTATTTATCGCCATATTGAACAGATAGCCCGCAGTGAAGGGTTTGCCTTCAATGAGATTCATTTCCGGCAAATGGCGGTTATTTTTGCTATTTGGTATAAGCGTTTCACTCAGGGATACACCGTAACCAGTACCAATTGTCTGCCGCTGCGCTATGAAAAACTGCATTCCTACCAGATGGTGGTGCAGCTTTTGCAGGAGACAATGGGAGTGGAAGCGCGCGCTATCAGTGAATATGAGCGTTACTATCTGTGTTTTATCATTGATAGTTTTAATATTAAACATTCGACAGTCTTGAAAATTGACTGGGGCGGCTTGCAACTGTTAACCATCCAACTGATTCAGGAGATGGAGCAGCTCACCGCAATTCCCTTCTCCCAGGATAAAGAACTATTTGAGCGGTTGTTTAATCATATCGAGCCGTTGATCAACCGGATCAAAAATGGGGTCAGCATTTTCAATCCGCTAAAGAACATGGTTATGGAACAGTACAGCATGATGTACAACACGGTACACAAGGCCGTCCGGGTACTGGAACCGTTCTGCCGGCAGAAGCTTTCGGCAGAAGAAATTGCCTATCTGACGCTGCATTTCAGTGCGTCGGAGGAAAAACTGGCTCAATGCAATCCGGGGAAATACCGTGTGGTCATTATCTGTGGTCATGGCGTGGCTACGGGAGAGTTATTGGCGGAAAATCTTAAAAAGTATTACCAGTTTGACGTGATGGGTGTTGTCAACGGCTATGATATCCACGCCATTAAGCGGCTGGGTGCCGACTTTGCCCTAAAAACGATCGACATGGAAATCAATAATCTACCTTCTTTAAAAATCGATCCGGTACTGACCGAACATGACCAGCAGAAAATCAAACAGTTTCTGGATAATCATCCAGGCATTAAAAAATCTGGCACCACTCATTTGGCGGCGGTTGATTTTTTTAGAGACATTTGCAAAATAGCCGAGAAACACAGCACCAAGTTGAAACTGGAGCCGTTCATTGAAGAACTGGAACAACTGTTTGCCATCAATAAAATCATTCTAAACCGTCAGGGGGTTCAACCAATGATCCGTGAAGTGCTAAAAAATCAGCATATTCTGCTGCAGCAGATATCCCCAAACTGGGAAGCCTGTATCCGGGATGCCGCGCAGCCGCTGCTGGATGAACAATATATCAAACCGGAGTATGTAACGGCGATGATCGCCGCCGTGAACAAATACGGGCCGTATATTGTTGTTGGAAAGGGAGTGGCCTTGGCCCACGCCCGGCCGGAGGACGGTGTGCTGAAACTGGGACTTAGCGTCATGACCCTGAAGACGCCTGTCCGTTTCGGTCATGAAACCAACGATCCGGTCAGTCTGGTCTTTTGTCTGGCGGCTGTTGATAATTTCTCCCATTTGAAAGTAATGAAGTCGATTGTCAACATCATTAGTGAAGACTCAAAAATTGAGGAGATTGCCGGTCAGGCTACTATCGCTGGTTTTCAAAAGGTTTTGGATGAATTTGAGGAGGGGATGCAGGCGTGAGTTTCTGGGTTTTAGTTCATTAATCAGAAAAGAGGGGTCAGTATGAAGCGGAAAATCAAAATGCTTATGGTGTGCGGCGCCGGTCTGGGCAGCAGTTTTGCCTGCCAAATGAGTGTCGAGGATGTATTGAACAAGCTGGGGGTGGAGGCGGATATGGATCACTGCGATATTTCCTCTGCCGTGTCGATGAATCCGGAGGTTATTATTACGGCCAGCAATTTTAAATCCCAGTTTGAACAGTTTACCCTTCCGGAGACAACAACTATTTTATATCTGAAAAATATTGTCAGCAAAGCGGAGATTGAGGAAAAGCTGGTACCCTTACTGCAGGTCAAAGGCGTCCTGTAGACCTGAGTGCAAAGAGTGAAGGAGGATGTTTATGTCAATCATTAACTTTATTATCACCAATATTTTGACGCAGGCGGCGATTACCATTTCGTTAATTGCCATGCTGGGGCTGGTTTTGCAAAAGAAATCGGTGGGACAGACCATTGCCGGAACCTTTAAGACCTTATTGGGCTTCCAGGTATTATCGGCCGGGGCGGGTATCATTGTCGGCAGTTTGATTTACTTTGGCAAGATTTTTACCGAAGGGTTTCATATGCAGGGGATTATTCCTTCCATCGAAGCCATTAACGGACAGGCGATGAACGAACTGGGGCTGGGCAGCCCGATCGCCTTTACTTTTTTAGCTATCTTTATTGTAAATATTATCATTGCCCGTTTTACCAAGTGGAAATATATCTTTTTGACCGGTCAGGCCATTCTGTGGATGGCGACTATGTGCACCGTGTTTGGTTATAGCGCAGGCTTTAGGGGCGTTACACTGGTCGTAATCGGTGGTATTGTGGGCGGTATTTTTGCCGTAGCCATGCCGGCCATTGCCCAACCGCTGATTCGTAGGATCACCGGCAGCAACGATATTGCACTGGGCCATTTTTGCACCATCGGATATTTGTTTGAAGCAGCGGTAGCTAAAGTCTGCGGCAATCCGGAAGAATCCACCGAAGATATCAAGCTGCCCAAAGGGTTTGAGTTTTTGCAGGATACTTACCTTTCAGTGATGGTTGTTATGGTGCCGCTTTACCTGATTACCGCCTTTTTTGCCGGACAGGAGTTTTGTGCTCCCCTGGCCGGCCATACCGACTATCTGGTCCATGCCTTTTTGCAGGCCATTCAGTTTGTCGTTGGCGTTTATGTCCTGCTAGCCGGCGTTCGCCTGATTCTGGCCGAGATCGTGCCTGCCTTCCGTGGCATTGCCATGCGGCTGGTGCCTAACGCCATTCCGGCTCTGGATTGTCCGGTGTTATTTCCCTATGCCCCGCATGCCGTCATCATTGGTTTTGTGACCACGACTATCGGTACAATTATCGCTATGTTTGTGCTGCCTATATTCGGTTTAGCTATGATTTTGCCGGGGATGCTGACCAACTTTTTTGCCGGTGGCACGGCCGGGATCTTTGGCAATGCGACAGGCGGCAAACGAGGTGCCATTATCGGCGGTATCGCCCACGGTTTCTTTATCACGTTGTTACCGGCGCTGCTAGTCACCGTGTTCAGCCATTTGGGCTTTGCCAACGCGACGGCGACCGATGTCGATACCGTGGCTGCCGCACTCTTGTATGCCTGGATTATCAGTCCGCTGATGAGTATATTCTAATCATAAAGAAGGGATAGGACTTGTTTTTCTTTAGAAAAAAAGAGGCTAAGCCAGCAGATTTTACCGCTACGGTGAAAAAGGTTGATCCGGCATTAAGCGGTCAGGTGGCAGAACTAAAGCAGCAGTTGGAAACAGCCGGTGGTGCTAGGCGGCTCGAACTGCTCAATGAACTGGGCGGTAAGCTGTTTGTGCTGAAACAGACTGACGAAGCTATTCATTACTATGAAATGAGCATTCAGAAAAACCGTACGCTGGGCAAGGCGTACACCGATTTGCTGAAGCTATACAATGTTAAACGGCGAGAAGCGGCCGAACGGAATGATGACGAGCAGCTTCAGCAATATCTTGATAAAATTGACGCACTGATGAAGCTCTCGAAGGATGTCATTCGCGGCCTGGAGTAAAAAAACTGTGGGCAATGCGCAGTCAGGAGGAAATCATACATGTATACTACCTTGAAAAAAGTGACGGAGAAAGCGACCCGGTTGAACTTTACCGTGGGCGCCTTTAACATGCATAATCTGGAGATGCTGCCGGCCATGATCCGGGCCGCCAAGTCCATGGGTTCGCCCATTATCATCCAGACCAGCGCCGGTACAGCGGAATATATCGGCTACGGCGTTATCGCCAATGTGTGCAAGCACTTGGCCGACTATGAAAGCGCCGAAGTCGTACTGCACCTGGACCATGCCAACAAATTTGAAGACATCCGGAAGGCCATTGCCGCCGGTTACTCTTCGGTCATGTTTGACGGTTCAGCGTTGAGCTTTAAGGAAAATGTTTTGAGAACACAGGAAGTAGTTGACTATGCTCAGGCCAGAGGCGTGTCGGTGGAGGGCGAGTTGGGAACTATTGGCGGTATGGAAGACGGGCTGGTAGTGACGGAACAGCAAAAGGCCTACACCAATCCGGCCGATGCCAAACGGTTTGTGGCTGAGACAGGGATTGACGCTCTGGCGGTTGCCGTAGGCACCAACCATGGCCAGTATAAATCGAAAACCGAGCTCAATATACCGCTGTTGAAGGAGATCCATGAGACCGTCGATATTCCTTTGGTTATTCACGGCGGCACCGGTGTCAAGGATGAGGACATCAGACAGTGCACTAATCACGGCGTCCGCAAGTTCAACGTGGGCACCGAGCTGCTGGTTGGCTGGACACGGGAAGCAGCCAGGTATTTTTCACAAAGCAAGGAGAATACGTCATTGCGGAAAAACATCATGCCCTGTAATGAAGTGGTTTTCAATATTATCAGAAATAAGATCGGTATTTTTTTAAACGCATAGTCAAAAAGGTGCTATCCGTTTGTGGAAGGCGGTCAGACATGAGGCAGCCGCTTTTCCGAACGGGTGGCACCTGTTTGTTTAGCAGAAGGGAGACGGGGATATGAAGAAGACACTTATCCTGCTGGCTGGGTTTCCCGGTACGGGAAAGACCTATTTAGCCAATAAAATACGGCAATGGCAGCCGGCGTTTATCCTGTTGTCACCGGACGCGATCAAAGAAAAGTTCTGGGATGAACAAGGCTTTGACAACCTGGCGGAAAAGGAAGCGACCATCCGGCTAAGCTGGGCGTATTACTACGACAAACTGCGCGACTATATGCAGGCCGGTTCAGCCGTCATGTCGGACTATCCTTTTAGCAATAAGCAAAAGGATAACCTTGCCGGTTTGGCAAAGCAGTATGGTTATCAGATCATTACCCTGCGGCTGACGGGAGACTTAGCAGTTTTGTTTGAACGGCAAAAACAACGGGACCTGGATGTTTCCCGGCATTGGGGTCACGTGCTGACAAGCTATCATCAGGGACAACAGCCGACTGACCGCCATGAAGCAGATGCGCTGCTGGATTATGATGAATTTAGCAAACGCTGTCTTACCCGTGGTTATGGTGAGTTTTCCCTGGGCTATTTGATCAAGCTGGACATGACGGATTTTAGCGCCGTGAACTATGAAGAGCTGTGCCGGCAAATGAAAGAACTGTTGAGGTAGTCTGGGATGTTGTTTAGCATAGACGAAAACAATTTCATTCTGTTTGATTAACTCTTGGCGGTGGTACTGTGGAATCCTGGGGGACGGTACTATTGAATCTGTTCAAGGCTTTCGATATACTTGTTTGGATAGGTCAAGTAAAATGAGGCGTAGTTGACATATAAACTGTCCCTGCGGGTGGATAAAAAAGTAAGCATCTGGTGTTTTCAAATCACCGGATGCTTACTTCTAGTAGCGGTCTCTCAGACATTTAACTAATGAGTGCCGCCATCAACAGGCCGCTGCTGATGCTTAGGACGGCCGAGAATATACCTACCGCGATATTCCCGCCGGAAATTTCTGCGGTTACCTTGATGGGAGATAACAGCCTAAAAAAGCAAAATATAATAATTTCAAACAGGATACCAACAAGGCCCCAGATTGTTAGATCTAACAGATTGGCGGAATGGAAGATAGCAGAGGCAAGAACGGTGGATAATCCGATAATCTTACCGCCTAAGTCGCAGGCAACGGCGATGGCGGCGTCTACCTGGCCAGGATCATGGGTGTTGCTGCCGGCGTTGATCATAGCAAAATCGTTATAAGAAGTAGTCCGGGTGAACATCAAGATTCCGAATATCATTAAAGGGATTGAAACTAACAGATACAGTGAAAAATTGATTAAGCTGGTATACATATTTAAATAATTCCTCCTTATTTATGAATTCATTAAACTTATGTAAGGTGAATAGGCAAAAAATAAGATAGGTCATCAGTAATGCTTTCCCCAATGCGGGCGCTGATGGCTGAAGCTTTACCGTTTATCAAAAAAGAACCCCACAGCAAGTGCCCACGGTAAGGACCCTTCAGGGTTTCAACCTCGGCGACTTCCAATTCGACTTTTTTCTGGTAAACAACAGACTGATCCTGGAACGTATTGACTGTACATTGAGCCAGGGTGCCATCGGCATGATGCAGGCTAATACCAATCCCTTCACGGCCAAATACCGGTTTTATGACATAGGGGCATTTATGTAAAAAGTGATTTTCCAGATAAGTCGGGAGCATATAGCAGGCAATGATCTCCTGTTCTTCCTGATTGAAGAAGTCCGTGGTTTGGCATACGTTCCAAATGAGTGCCTGCAAGGCCTTGCTTTGCGATATGATAGCTCCCGGTGGATTTATAATTGCTAAATTACCATTGGCAATAAGCTTGAGGACATATTCACCGGTGGGAAAGCCGTCGATATCTGTTTCTGTGCTGAGTACTCCCAGCGGATGCAGTCGATAGAGGACGTCAATGATTTCCAGCTTTTCGTTAAGCAGGGAATACAATCGATTATTGAGTAGACGCAGATCTTTTAACGGTACGAATTTAGCCTTCGACCTGGCGAGATGCATTAGATAGCGGGCTGTTCCCGCATCTTCGGCATGCCAGTCTAAAGCGCTGAAAACGACGGAATCAGTGGCGTAACCCAGACGAGCGTATTTTTCTATCATACTCTGGAATGCAATAGTGATTTCGGATTCCAAGCCGTGATTGGGGTTTTCCAGCCCGTAATAAGCGCAGACTTGACCGTTAACATAATATGATTCAACGATTCCGCCGGGAGTATCGCTGTTAAATTCCAGCATTTTTAGACCTTCCGTCGTTTTGGCAAAGTCAAAACGACCGATTAATGTGGGCATTTCCGGGAGAACGGGAATTCTGGCGGCAGCGATGACTGGTTGAGGAATGCCCAGCTCTAGGAATAGTTGCTGATCGCCTGACTGAATAATGGCTGTGGTCTTAGCAAATACTTTACCAAGCTGTTCGGAGGCATAGGCTAATTCCTTTTTCAACTGCTCAGAAATGCCATACAGGCAAGAAAGAGCATATTCGTTATCATACATCCAATCCCAGGTGAAAATTCCCTCGGCTCTTACCAGGCCATAGATTGCTTCCCGCCTTTTGGCATAATCCATTATTCAAGACCACCCGCGAAGGCACTGCCAAGGCCTCCTCTAACCCCGGTAGAAATCGACTCGCCATGGGTCGCCGTGCCGCTGCCCTCGCTCGCACTTGCACCGTTACTGCTGCGGTAAAAGCCATGCCCTGAGCTGCCGCCTGTAGTACTTTGACAATCGTTGTCATCATAATAAACCGTATAGATGATGCCTGCCGTTACGGCAGCGGCGATAAACAATCCTACCGTTTTTATACTTCTGTTTCTGGTTTCCTCAGGAGAAGCTAGGTTCTGCCGGTAAGATGACACATATATTTTGTCTTTCATATCTTTTTACTCCTTTGCTTCCGGTTCGGCATACAAAACGTATACTTTTCGATCTTCGTCAATTTCGGCGGAAGTTTTCCGCCATTCACGGCCCTGCCACATAAAAAAATCGCTTTGAAGCCGAAGCGCCGCCTGCAGATGATCTTTATATTCATTAATAAATAATAGGGGGTAAAGATCAGCGTTTTCTTGGTAGTGGCGAATTTCTAAGGGGATACTTGCTTCATTAAATCTCATATTGTCGGTATATGTTGTAGTGATATCTTCAACTTGTCTGATGTAGATTATGTAGGATAAAGGTCCGGTGGCACAAGCTGTTTTTTCATATAAAACTCCGTCTTTAACAAAATAATCACAGGCAAAACGTGCGATAACTTCCTCTTCGGAAATGTGTTCATAATGATAGAGCACGGGAAAGCTATTTTCTTCAGAAAACAGGCGATATTGCAGATTAGACACAGGAGCACCCCTTAACCAATGGTGGCATATAGTTTCAAAATATCCAATAATTTGATATTCAGAATATAATTTATGCAAAAATCTAGAAAACCCTGCTTTTTATGGAAAAAGTCATTATATGGATTTTATGGTCCATTGTAAGTTTTTTTGTGTTGGAGTAAAATGAGCATAATTAACTTAAATGGATGGTAGATACAAGCTCCTGCAGAAAGGAAAGGTCAATGGGATGAACAAACTGGCCAGAGAATTTTATAATAGGGATACCGTTATCGTAGCCAGAGAACTTCTGGGTAAGGTACTTGTCCGCGAACTCGACGGACAGAAAATAGCCGCTAAGATTGTTGAGGCTGAGGCGTATATGGGGATCGAAGACAGGGCGGCTCATTCTTATGGTGGAAGACGAACCTCACGCGTTGAGGTGATGTATGGGGACCCCGGATTTTCCTATATATTTATCATCTATGGCATGCACTATTGTTTCAATATAGTAACCAGAGAAAAGGGAAATCCCCAGGCGGTTTTGCTCAGAGCGGCTGAGCCTGTTCAAGGAATTGAGCTGATGGCGCAAGCGAGATACAAGAAGCCCTGCGAACAGTTGACAAAGAGCCAAAAAAGAGGTTTAACCAATGGCCCCGGAAAATTATGCAAGGCCTTGTCAATGGACAAGACCTTCAATGGAATGGATTTGTGCGGTGATAAAATATATGTTGAAGAAGGGAAAAACGAGAATTTTAACATTGTCACAACAACCCGTGTGGGGATTGATTATGCCGGTGAAGCCCGGGACTATCCCTGGCGATTCTACATAGAAGGAAATGAATATGTGTCCATAAAGTAAGGATTATAATTGAATAGGATATCTCTCTCTGCATTTATATAGCGGATAACATGAGGTCCTTAATTATAAAATAAGTGATGTCAAAAGCGATACGAGTGTACTATTGTTTTTCCCTAAGCCGGAAGAGAAACAGGGCCGTTGCCAAGAGGCAGAGCCAACCCAGCCAATCGCCTAGCTGGCTGTACAGGGAATAACCGCTGCCTGGCGGGATTTTGGCCAGAAGGCAGGTTTCACTCTGATCGCTGGCTGGTACAGTTTCCAGCAGACGACCACGACTGTCGCTGACCGTGAGCAAGCCCCACTGAGCGGCGCGGACTACGGCCGCATTTTCTTCCACGCCGCGTAGGATGGCGACGCGGGCATGCAACCAGCCGTCAGTGTGAAAATCCAGTGCCGGTACAAATAGGAGGCCGACTCCTAGCCGGCTGTATTCTCTGGCTGGCAGGATAAAATCCATATCCTTGCAGATGGCAATTCCGGCGCTGGCGTTAGGAGCAATCGTTAACAGGGTAAGGTCCTTACCGGGAACGTAAGTATTTTCATAGGCTGCAAGTAAATGCTGCTTATTATACGATCGAATTGGTGAGCCGTCCGGGGCAAATATTAGAGCTGTATTATGGAGCTGGTCTTCCTGTAGGCTGAGACCGGCAATCAGGGTAACCCGGTTTCTAGCTGCTGCCTGCTTTAGTATGGATAAGCCTATTTCACGGCTAGACGGGTTCAAAAGAGCAATCTTTTCCGGCAACAGTATAAACTGGGCGCCGGCGGAGGCCAGTGTGTCTACACTGTGGCTGTAGCGGCTTAGGGAAGCGGTTATAGCTGCTGTATCCTGGCTGTGCAATTCTTCGCGGGTGGCGGATATAGCGGATAGACCGACGGTAATAACCGAATTGCCTGCCGGCAGGTAGAGACGGCAGATACCAAAGAGGAGCGATGCTGCTAAGAACCCGCAGGAAAGCAGACACGGCAAATGCCAGCAGTTTCTAAAGCGAAATGAGTGCCAGGAAACGGCTAAACCGGCGGGAAGCAGCATGAGAAGAAACGTAATACCCCAGATGCCAGTCAGGGAAGCCAACTGAATGACTGGCAAATTGAGTGCCTGCGTATAGGCCAGGCTTTCAAAGGTGCCGAAGGAGGAAAAATGGGAGTGGATAAACTCATATGCTGTCCAGGCGGCAGCAAAGGCGAAGGGAGCAAAAGCCTGATTGCCAGATCGGGCCGTTGCGCGAAACAGTAAGATGGACAAAACAAAGGCAACTGTACTCAGAAGGGTTGTGCCGGCAAATAATAGCGGTGGCAGATAGCCGAACTGATTCATAGCGCCAAGGATGAACGCCGCGCATGCAGCTAACGCTGCCTCCAGCTTCCGGGACTGCAGGGAGTAAAGGCATATTGGCAGCGGCGCCAGCCAGGTCAGCAGCCAATAATCGTAGAAGCCGGTGGAAAAATAGAATAACAGGGCGCTTAAGCAAGCGACCCCCAATAGGGAAGCAAGGCTCTTCGGTGACAGTACGGGCATGGTAAGGCCCCCTTTTTGAATTCCTTTATGCTATTTCTCCAGACGATGGGAAAAACCTCCAGACAAGGAAAAGGCAGGAGCCTGCCATAATAAGAAAAATAAAACATAGGTAAAAACACAGGTCAGCTTCATTCTGTTTATCTTGCCGGATAAAAACAAACCGAGTGCTTCCGCACCCGGCTTATTTTTGTTATGCATTTTTTTACTCCCGACTAGAGTTAGCGGTGCCCTTGTTAAATTACTACAACAAGGCATAGCCTAAGGCCAGATAAAGCAGGGCCGCTGTCCCGATGGCAACCAGCCCATAAGGCAGGACGTAGCTGATATGACTGGTTACCGGAATATCCATAACCGCCGCGGTTAAGACCGGCGTCTCGCCCAAAGGAGACAGATTGTCGCCAATTGAGCCGCCGGCCAACACCGCGCCGACTACGAGCGAAACATTGGCGCCGGTAGTTACCGCTAAAGACAGGGCCAGCGGCATGATCAAAGCCCAGGTACCCCACGAAGAACCCATAAAATAAGAAGCCAGTCCGCCCAGAGCAAATACGATGACAGGAACCAACTGCGGCGGCAGGGTATTTCCCAGCAAACTGCTGATAAAAGGACTGAAGCCCAGTTGCTGGGTTATACCGGTAAGCGCCCAGGCCAGGGTCAAAATGACTATGGGCGGCAGCATTTCGGTGCCGCCGCTCAAAAAATGACTTTGCAATTCTTTCATCGGGATTTTTTGCAGCGCATAGAGCAGGGTGGTGCCTATCAGTGTGGCGAAGGTAGCGACAAAAATGGCTTTTTCATAATCGGCGTTGAGCAGCGCTTCGACTACGGAGGCCGCTCCCTTAGCTTGACCGGTCCACCATAACAGATACATAATTAACGCCAGCAAAAAAGTCAGCGGCAGGAGCAGGTTGGCGATCCGGGGCGGTACTTTTTCCTGATAATGATGTTCATCGTGGGCCTCGTGGGAATTATGGTCGCCCGTATCCGCTTCCGGTTTATAAGCAGGCTGGGCCAATTTTAGCCAGCTAAACCGGAAGGAGTAAAAAATGGCAAGGCAGCTGACAACTAGCATACTGATAGAGTAAAAATTCAGGGCGATGGCCGACAAATAGAGCCGGTATGGATTGCCGGTAAGGCCGACTTGGGCCATGGACGAACCGATAACTCCCAGAATATAGCCGACATAGGTGGTAGCAAAGGGAATGAGTGCAATGAGCTGGGAAGAGGTGGTGTTGACGATAAGTGCCAGTTTATCCTTGGAGCCGCCTACCTTTTCCAGTAAGGGTTTACTGATAGCCCCTGTGGCAATGGTATGAAAACAGCAGTCAAGAAAGGTGACCGGCGAAGCCCATAGTACGCTGAGCAGGGCGCCGCGTTCGGTTTTGATATAGGGTTCCGTAAATTTGGCGAAGCCTGAGATACCGCCGCCTACTTTAAATATTTCGGCCAATGCGCCGAAGCTGAATAGGAACAGGATAATATAGGCATGGCTTTCCTCGGATACTACACCGGCCAGGGCCTGACCGGCCAGCAGGACGGACTCCAGGAGGCTGCCGCCTGACTGCAATAAGGTACCGGCCAGCAGCCCCAGTACCAGCGACGGAATAATTCGCTTGGTAATCGCCGCGCCAACAATGGCCGCTAACGGCGGTATGATACTGTAAAAATTCAGCAAGATTGATCGCTCCTTTGGTAATATCGGCTTAGTATTAGCCGAAAAGCTGCCGGTTATGAATAGCAGTTAGCGCAAGGGCGATGGGTTGGCTTGGCTGTCTGGCTTTTAATTGAGGGCGGCAGGACTATGGTTCTGTGCTGAAGAATTGGTAAAGTGTTCATAGGAAATTCAAGGAAGACAAGTGACGGTCAAACGATAACAACGGAGCAGAGGAAGGGTGATCAGCGGTGATAAGCGTAGGCAAAAAGTCCGTTAGTATTAAACAGGGCAATATAACGGCGGAAAGTACCGACGCGATTGTGAATCCCGCCAACTCCAAGCTTCAGCATGGCGGTGGTGCGGCCCGGGCCATTGCGGTCAAGGGCGGACCGGAGATACAAAAACAAAGTAATGATATTATTAAAAGAATCGGATCAGTGCCTGTCGGTAAAGCCGTAATCACCGACGCCGGGAATTTGCTCTGCAAATTTGTGATCCATACAGTCGGTCCGCAGTGGGGCGAGGGAAATGAACAGGAAAAATTAAGGAAGGCCATGATAAGTGTACTTACCTTGGCTGAACTATATAACTTAAAATCTGTCTCTATCCCTGCCATATCCAGCGGTATTTTTGGCTTTCCCAAAACAGACTGCGCCAAGATATTGCTCGAAACCGCATACTGGTTTTTGCAGCAAGACGGAGTGGGGCTTGAGCATATTGTCATGTGTAATTTTGACGATGAAACTTATCAGATATTCTTGCGGGAGGAGAAGAGGCTCAGTGAAGAGTTAGGCCTGTGATTCGCGGAATATGGTTGAAGCAAGCGAACCATTCTAAGAGTTGTGTTGTTAACAATTAGCTGATTAAGAAGGAGGAGAACAACATGTTTGTCATCATTTTGAAATACGTAAAACCGTTAGAGGTAATCGACGAGCTGATTCCCGGGCATATCGTTTTTTTGGATGCATGTTATGATAAGGGAATCTTTCTTATGTCCGGCCGGCAGAATCCCCGTGAGGGAGGTATTATCCTGGCACAGGCCAATAGCCGGGCTGAGATTGATGCAATCATAAAGCATGACCCGTTCTATACAAACCAGGCGGCGGAATATACGGTGATTGAATTTTTGCCTTCTAAATGTGCTGCGGGACTGGAAAGCTTGATTAAACCATAACGGTAGGAGCATGTGAGACAGTTAACCTAATGAGGGAATATTCACAAGAAAAGTATTTTCTTACTATCCTGGGAAAATATGCTATAATGGATGTGTAGGCTGCTCGGGGGACGGTTAGCCCCTTCCTTTTCAGGAAGGGGATGGTAAGATGACTGTTTATGAGGCATTGACATTTGCGGTCGCATTTGCCACGCTCATGGTACTGGTCATGACCCAAAAGAAATAACCGCCCCTGCTCAGATGGCGGTTATTTCCTAATAACATGCATTTTTGGGCTAGCCGTTTTCCGGTTAGACAGCCTGGAGGGCTGGCGTGTATTAAGCACGTCAGTCCTTTTATTATATTATACCCATGATGGGAAAATATGCAACTAATCAAGGGGAAATTTGGTCTGCCAGAAACTTTATTTATAAAGATATTTTTGCAGTTATACTACTACCTGATCTGATAGTGGGAGTGCTAGAAACGGAAGCTTCATTCACTTCTCATTAGGTGGTAGAATTTTGCCGCTTTTTAAGCTGCCTTGCAGACAGGCCAGGACTCATGGGAATAAGCTGGGCATATACTATATATAAGGATGGTTGTGTTTCCGACCACTGATTCCGCCAAGGGGACGATGAATGAAACACTTCCGTTTATATTTGGGATACTGAATCAAAGAAGACATTTAAAACAGACAGTAAGGTGAGTTTATGCGTGTGGTAGACAGGATACTGGCCATTTCCGATATTCATGGGGAAAGCAGAAGCCTGTTGGCTTTATTGAAAGTATGCGATTACGATCCCAACAATGATTTGCTGGTCATTGTCGGTGATCTGCTGGACCGGGGCCGCGAAAACCTGGAAACCCTGGCGATTTGTCAAAAGCTTCAACAGCAAGGGGCGATCGTGCTTAAGGGAAATCACGAAAGATTTGCTCAGGACAGTATTGTGGAAATGCTGACAACCGAAAATTGGCGTACCCAGCCGAGTGAAGATCTGTATAATTGGTATATGTATCATGGCGGATATTCCACGTTTCAGGAAATTAAAAATTTACCGCCCGGAGGCCTCGAACATATTTTGCAGTTCATCCGTTCCCTACCCTTTTACTACACGACAGGCCGGTATATTTTTGCCCATGCCGGAGCCGATACGACGAAATCTATTGAAAACAATGAAGAAAATGACACGATCTGGATGGACGAATCGTTTCCGTTTTGTCCGGCTTATCATGATAAAATGCTGATATTTGGGCATGTACCAACCTGGAACTTATCTCCCTACAATCCGAAATTTAATAAGAGGAAGCAGGCAAAAATCTGGTACGATAAAGTCTATAAGGACAAAATTGGGATTGACTGTGGCAGTTGCTTCGGCGGACGGCTGGCTGCACTGGAAATACCAACGTATCGGGAGTTTTATGTATAACGTTGCAGGCGAACCGCTTTTGTCTGATAATATGGGAACTGTGTACACCTCCAAGCTGGTGCAAAGCAAAAGCACCGGGCTTGGAGGGTTTTTTTGTACATTCAGGAGTTAGCGACAGTGCTTTTAGTAATTGACAAAGAGGAGTGTTAATAATATATTATTAATATAACACTTTTAATAAGAGTTATTTAAAGTATTATTGAAAGAATAGCTGGAATGCGGCGGGCCCTAACTATGCCTCTGTTAACGCTGAACGTCGTAAAAGAACCTGCAAGCTTTGTCTTTTAGCGCTAAGCCAAGCAAACTGTAAGATGAGTCGGATCGATAAGGAGAAGTGTAAAATGCCAATAGTTAATAATACCATCCGGGTTAAACAGGTCAATGTTGAATTGGTTAAGACCGCACTGAAGGCTTTGAAAGGCGGCACCAAAATCACGTTGGCCAATGCAACGGGATTAAGCGTTGCAACCTGCGGCAATATTTTAAATGAGCTATTGGAACGGGGTGAAGTTATTGAGACTGACTTAGAACAGTCCAGCGGCGGACGTCCGGCCCGGCGGTTTATGTACAACGCAAATTATTCTTATATTGCCTGTATTTATGTAAGTAATGAAGGCGGAAAGCAGCGGATCATTTATGCAGTTGCTAATTTGATCGGTGAGATGATTGAACAGCAGACGGTTGAGGTTCCTCTCATTACTTATGAAGTGATAGATAATCTGGTGGAAGAGCTCATTGAACGTTACGAAAATATTACGGCCCTGGGAATTGGTGTGCCCGGGCTTGTAAGCAAAGGCTTCATTGTCTCCTGTGACATAAAGGAACTGGCAGATATCGCTCTGTCTGCCAGGTTAAAAGAAAAATATAATGTAGCGGTTACTGTGGAGAATGATGTCAATTTAATCGCCTATGGCTTTTACCAAAAACAAAAATATGATGAAGACAAGACCATCGCAGTGGTCATTTTCCCCCGCGACAATTGTTCCGGAGCGGGCATTATGGTCGATGGCCACATTGTTCGGGGCAATACTAACTTTGCCGGGGAAGTCTCATATTTACCCTTTGATATTTCACGGGAGGAACAAATTCAACAGCTCAATCGGACCAATTCAGTTTCGCCTTTAATGGTAAAGACGATTGTATCGATCATTGCCGTCATTAATCCGGAAACCATTATGCTGACAGGTAACTTGGTCCGGTTAGATATGTTGGAACAGTTTTATACTGACTGCGAAGCGATTATCCCGCAGGAACATATGCCGCAGCTCCTGATTGAAGAGAATATCCAAGGCGATTATATCAATGGTTTGATTGCCATTACTTTGGAAAGTCTGGCCTGTGATGTTCAACTGATCGAGAAAAGGCTGTAGATTGTCCGGTACCAGAAGGTTCCTCGTTATAATTCAAATGATGGGCAGGGGATAACATGGCTAAAATGGGTAATGCATTGCCCTCTAATGAGAGTACGCTTTCTAAACGACAGATACCGGGGTTTTGGGAGCAAGTTTCCACCCGGGTTGCTTTTTTTATTGCCGGTTTTGGCATCTCGGCCTGGGCTCCGCTGGTTCCCTATGCCAAGGCGCGCCTCGGTGTTGATGAGGCTACTCTTGGTTTTCTTTTATTGTGCCTGGGGGCTGGCTCGATAAGCATCATGCCTTTTGCCGGTTTGCTTGCGGCACGCTTTGGCTGCCGGCTGATTATTGGCCTTGCCAGTCTGTTCCTGTGTATTACGTTACCCTTTCTTGCTACGGCGGCAAGCATACCGGCAATCGTGGCTGCCTTGCTGGTCTTTGGCGCCGCGGTCGGTATGATTGATGTGGTCGTCAATATCCAGGCTGTGATTGTCGAAAAAGCCGGTGGCCGGCCCATGATGTCCGGTTTCCATGGACTTTGGAGTGTGGGCGGTTTTGTTGGGGCCGGCAGTGTGAGCGGCCTGCTGGAAGCCGGTGTATCCCCGGTGGCGGCAATGCTCTGCGTTGCCGTGATAATCCTTGCCCTGTTAGTGATGTTTGGCAGGTACTTGCTGCCCTACGGAAGTGAGGAAAAGCAGGGACCCGTGTTTGTTTTGCCTAAAGGAATTGTCCTTTTCATCGGGATTTTATGTTTCATCGTCTTTCTGGCTGAAGGGTCCATGCTGGATTGGAGTGCCGTATTTTTAACTTCACTGCGCGGCGTTGAACTAGCGCAGGCGGGGCTGGGCTATTCTTTATTCTCCGTTACCATGACGATCGGGAGATTAACCGGGGACCGGATTGTTGCCAAATTCGGCGGCAGAAACGTGATCCTGTTCGGTGGGATCGGTGCGGCAGCAGGGATTGCCATTGCCATATTCGTTCCCACCTGGACGGCCGCGTTGCTTGGTTTTGCCTTGCTGGGACTGGGATCTTCCAATATCGTACCGGTGCTGTATTCCGTGCTGGGCCGCCAGAAAGTCATGCCGGCAAACCTGGCCGTATCCGCCGTTTCTACCCTGGGCTATTCAGGCATCTTGGCCGGACCGGCGCTTATCGGTTTTATGGCTCATTCGATCAGTCTCCCTTTTGCCTTTATTGTTGTTGCGGCAACTATGCTGGCGGTGGCAGCCAGCGCAGGCATCGTTGCCAAGAACAGTACGCCGTAAATCCGATAAATAAAAAGGCAGAAGATTGCTATGGAGCTCGGGAGCACGAAAAACCTCCAAGCTGGTGTAAGTAAAAGCACCGGACTTGGAGGTTTTTCTTATAGTAAAAAAATAAATGCTCCGGTTATAGACAGAAGCATGAAAAACTAACATGCCGGCAACTAAAAACTTATTAATTTGAAGGAGTTGTTAGATCTTTCGGCGAAGTATCTTTTTGGTTTAAAGTTAATAGGTGATTTTTATGTATATGAGGACTGAACTGGCCGCATGAGGCAAGCTGCAGTACTACTTTTTAGCCAAGCACAGCTAGATTATTGGAGGAATTACTATGAAAATTCGCTGTATCACGATTGCCTTACTCGCTTTATTTATCGGTCTTACCCATTTCTACTCTCCCCTGGCAGCTATTGCTCAGGAAGATGAGGCGCGTTTCTGGGACTGGAGCAATCAGTTAGGGCGTACGCCGCAGGATCCGCCATATCTTACACTCCATTACCGGGTGCGCAGTCTTTACTTCTCGCTGGAGCCTCACTCGGTTCATCCGATTGTTTTCCTGGGTGACAGCATGACCGATGAAGGGAACTGGTCTCGACTATTTCCGCAATACCCCGTACTCAACCGCGGCATTGGCGGTGACAGCACGTTAGGTGTTTTGCACCGGCTGCAGCAGGTGACAGACCTAAAACCGGCCAAAGTGTTTCTTATGATCGGTACCAACGACCTTTGCTATAACCGTTCCATCCCTGATATTATGGAAAACTATCAACGCATTATTGATCAGGTAAAGCAAAAATCACCGGAAACCAAAATTTATGTGGAAAGTGTCCTGCCCTTTAATGATGAACTGTTTCCGGCCAGGAATAAGCGGACCAATAGCAATATCAAGCAGCTTAACCGCCAGATTGAGCAATTGGCTAAGAATACCGGCTGTAGGTACCTGAATCTTGTACCTGCCTTTAGCGATTCCAACGGACGGCTTCCGGCCGTCTATACCACTGATGGACTACATCTGAATGAGCTTGGCTATCAGGTTTGGAGAGACCAAATCTCAGGCCAGGTAAATCTTTTTTAGTATTTGAAACCAGGATGCTGTTCCCCGACATGCACAAAAAACATCGCTGAAGCCCAAGCGCTTCTTGGCGATTATATCTATGTTGATAATTTTGAACGCATTCAACTGAAATCAAAACTGGCACCGTATGAATACGATGCCAGTTTGCATATTTTAACGCTATTTCTGCCGCTTGGAGGTCCATTTACTGTACGTTGCTTTTTGGATCAGCCCATGATGCAACCAGGAGCGGTTTCCTTTTATTATAGTCTAAATAATTGTGACAGGATATTTTGTTTTTAAGGTTCAATTGGTTTGCGTAAAAACATACCGTAACTAATGGCCGAAACAATTAATAATACTGATCCAATCAAAAATACATATTCAAAAGAGCCGGTCATTTGTACAATTGCTCCTGTAACAATGGGGGCGATTGCGGCGCCAATAAACCCGCCGAAGTTTTGTATAGAGCCCAGGGAAGCGACCATATTTTTTGGGGCAACATCGGTAGCCAGTGTCCAGATGACACCTGTTGGTACGGAAGAAGCGAAATATGCCAGAGACAGTAAGGCAATACAGACATTAATGTCCTGTACATAAGGAACCGGAATAACGGCTAACGCAGCGACGATAGCGCCTGATACTAGAGGAACTTTACGGGCTTGAATTGGCTGATAGCCTTTGCGAATAAAGTAATCTGATATAATTCCGCCTAGTGGTACGCCAATGATACCCACAAGAAAGGGAATCGCAGCAACCCAGCCTGTTTTTAATATGCTGAGGCCTCTTCCGACTACCAAATAACCTGGCAGCCAGGTTAGAAAAGTCCACATCGTATATACTAGTCCGAAATTGCCTATGATCATATACCATGTCGACTTATACTTGAACAAATCTCCCCAGCCGACTTTATGTTCAGCAGCTACCTGGTTCTCTGCCTCCTGAATACTTGCCACTTCTCCATTCTTGGGGTCACGGTAAGAAAAGCACCATAAGGCCATAATAACGAGACCGGCGACACCGATAATGATAAACATGAGTTTCCAGGAGTATGCCAGCATTAAGGCTGTTAAAAGAGGAGGGGCGATACCGTTGGCAATTTGTGAACCGGTATTAATAATAGCCAGGGGAGTTCCGCGATCATCTTTAGAAAACCAACGGTCAATAGCCTTAACGGCGGCAGGAAAGAACGGTGATTCCGATATACCCAGCATGACCCGCAATAAATAAAAAAGAGAATAGCTATTAGTGAATGCGGTAAGGATCGTTACTACAGACCAGAGCGCGCTTGCACCGGCAAACATCTTTTTAGGACCGATGCGATCAACCAGCCAGCCGGCGGGTAAATTAGCTAATGCATAAGGCCAGAGAAAAGCTGACATTAAAACGCCCATTTGTAAGGGGGACAGTCCGTATTCTTTGGCAATGAGCGGATTCGCCACGCTAAGATTGGACCTGTCCAAATAGTTTATTATTGCCCCGAGCAAAATCAGAATAACGAACCACCAGCGAAGTTTATTTGTCTGTACCGGGTATGTAACTGCGTCCGTTGCTGCACTATTCATCATAGTTAACACTACTTTGGATTTTTTATAGAAAGGCACTGTCTTCTGGCCAATCTTATACAACGGAGAAACCTATGCTGTGCTACTATTTGCTACCTGCTCTATTATGACCGGGCGGAATTCACCGCTGCGATAAATTCCTTAGCTGCCGCAGTAACTTTACTATAGTCGCCGTCTTTTTTTGCAGCTTTTGTAATGAAGCTGCCGACACCTACACCTATACAGCCAGCCTGAAACCATTCCTGTACGTTTTCAGGCGATACTCCGCCGGTAGGCGCAATAGCGGCTTGCGGTACGGGAGCCATAATGGCTTTAACATATTGCGGTCCTAGATTATCTGCAGGGAACAGTTTTACGATGTCAGCTCCGGCTTCCAACGTATCTATGATTTCCTTCGGGGTCATAGCTCCGCTGACAGTAACAGCCTGATAGCGGTTAGCCACCTTAATCATTTCAGGATTTAACTGCGGGCTTACTAGAAGCTCCGCACCGGCCAAAATGGCTGCTCTGGCAGTTTCACCGTCCAAAATGCTCCCGGCACCCACTACCACCTGATCTTTATATTTCTTTGATAATAAACTGATGACTCCGAGCGCATTCGGAACCGCCATAGTAATTTCCAAGACTTTAATACCGCCTTCAATCGCAGCCTCAGCAACAGCCAGCGCGTCCTGATCGCTGTCAGTACGGATAATAAGGATGCTGCCGCTCTCATAAATCATTTTTAGGTTGTTAAGTTTTCTCCACATGGAATAGTCCTCCTGAAATTTTTTTGGTTGAAAGAATTAGTCCCGGTACAGTTTTTGGCTGCTGAACCCCAATTGGCAGGACAATTTTAATGCTGTTTCAGTTACAATTTGAACTACCTTAGCCCGATGCTCTGTCGTCATATTGGAATATAGGCTGGCCACGCTGATCGAAGCTACAGGCTGATTCCAGCGATCAAAAATAGCGCAGCCAATACAGTACATCTCCAAATGATCTTCCCGGTCATCAACAGAATATCCCCGCTGGCGAATTTCCCTCATATCCTGCAAAATTTCTGGGATGGTCACCTTAGAATATGGTGTTTTGCGGGGTATATCCCCATCACCTAAAATGTGCAGAATTTTATCTTCCGGAAAAGCTGCCAACAACGCCTTGCCCAAGCCGGTAGTGTGCATGTACCTGCGTGAGCCGAGCTTAGCCGTAGGACGCATGTAAGAGTAGTTTTCTGATTTGTCCAGATATACAATATTACCCTTATCCTCAATTCCTAAAAAGGCGGTTCCTCCTGACAGCTTATTCATTTCCTGTAAAAAAGGACGAGCCAGATGGGGGATTCCCATGTTTGACAAATAGCCTATTCCGGTTTCAAATGCACTCAGACCTAGTCGATAAGTTTTTAGCCGTTCATCATCGAATTCCAGAAAGCCTTTGTATAATAGCGTCTGGATTAACTCAAATCCGCTGCTGCGCGGTATCTCTAAAGCGGAGCAAATCTCATGAAGGGTTAAAGGCGTATTGCTCTTTGAAAGTAAGACCAGAACATCAAGCGCTCTTTCCGCTGATTTGTTAACACGAATATTTACCATATAGTCTCCTTATTTACACTTAAATTCGTATATGCGAATCGCATTCGTTAATATGAATCTATTTATAGTATAGTATAGTATATTTTTATCAGAAACTTCAATATAATTTATGAAAATAAAAAACTGTTGAATTTTTGCATAAATCAGTATAATCTATAAACAAATTGAATATAGATGAGCCTAAAATTTAATTTAGAGCCGGGATTTGCAGAATTGGTAATGAATATGGGATGCACATCTAATGAATTGAATTTGCATATGCGAATTAGAGGGGGATTTGTTTATGGAACCAATAGCAATTTTTCTAATTGGTGCCGCTGCATCAGGAAAGTCAACGATTGCAAGGAAAGTAGCAGAAAGATATAATTTTTGCTACTTAGATAAAGATATTCTGTGTAACCATTTTACCGGTTTACTGCTTCAGGCTAAGGGATATTCTCCGCATGACCGTGATGGGTGCGCATATTATACGGAAGTAGTGAGGGAGATAGAATATCAAACATTGCTGAATATTGCCGATGATAACTTACGTCTTGGCCGCTCAGTAATTCTTGACGCACCTTTTGGCGCTTATTTTTCTAATCAGGATTATATTAGTCAATTAAAACAACACTGTAACTGGGAAAAAGTAAAACCTATCGTTTTACAGATTACTATTGATTATTCGGTATTGAAAAAAAGGATGCAATTGCGTGCTTTAGAACGTGATGTCTGGAAATTTGCCAATTGGAATACTTATATCGAAAGTATTGAGAAAAACCAATGTAAGTGGACTAATGTAGAAATTATTCAATTTGATAATAGCCATGAAGTCGTAGAATTAGAGAGGCTTTCTCAGTTATTTCACGCCTTACAATTAGACGTAACCGATTTATAAAGGCTTATTTTACACGTGATAGTGTCTGTAATAATTGGGCGGTTATAAATCAATATAGAATTTTACTGAATCTCCGGCTTTGGCTGGGGATTTTTTTATACAATCCAGACCGGGTGAAACTGAAGCAGCGGGCTGGAGATTGTATAGTATTGGCCAAGGATAGCGAACTGACAGCCATTTATTAAAGATTTCTACTGTTTTAATATGTAAGCAAACGCTAAAACACAGGGCTTGTTATCTGAAACACTAATAGACATAAGCTGGCATAATATCTAAAACTGTAAAAGAATAACAGTCCATAGTGTTTGGCATGATTATTGCTTAATAAATGGAAAATAAACGAATTCTTAATAAATCAGAGCGTTGAAATGAAACTTTATAAAACTAAGCGCCTGAAGGAACCTTAGTTAGCCGCCAACCCCAGCCGGCACAGTTTCCAGAGAAATCCGGTTCAGTTGCGGACTGGGCTGCAGTTATATGTTAATCCTTCCCCCAAAAACTGATGAAAGGAGTTGAACCAACTAAGGGAAAAAATGTGGGCAGTATCACGACAAATAACATGGAGGAAAAATGAATGAAGAACCTGCTTAACACGCTCATGATACTCGGTGTGATCTCAGTTCTGGCGTTGCTTTTGCTAGTACCCGTGTACGCAGCTCCCGATAGCGGGACAGGTGTTGAAAAAATCCATGTCGATCTAGTGGGCTACCTCCCGGATTATCCCAAGGTTGCAACGATTGTTGCCGGTAAAGGGGCAAAAGAATTTAAAGTAGTCGATGCCGTTACTAACAAGCTGATCTACAAGGGGAAACTGTCGGCCCCGCGCTTAGATATTTCCTCAGGCGATACTGTCAGACAGGCTGATTTTTCGGCGATTACGGCGACTGGCACATATATCGTCGCTGTTGATGGTATAGGCACTTCCGACCCCTTTAAAATTGAAAATAATGTATATAATATTCCCTTTATACATACGCTGCGGTCTTTTACTCTGGCGCGCTGCAACACGGCTGTTAATGACCCGGTCACCGGTTTGAGCTATGCCGCCAGCCATGAGAAATATAAGACTGCCAAAGTGTTCTTTACCGATGATGTCAGTACGGCCGGACAAATCCTGGATGTAAGCGGCGGCTGGTATGATGCCGGTGATTTTGGCAAGTATATCCCCACGGCCGGGGTCACGGTCGCCAATCTGTTACTGGCCTATGAACAGCATCCGGAAAAGTTTACAAAAGGGCAAATGTTTTTCCCGGCAGGCCTGTCAACCGTTGACCCATCCACGGCTATGCCTGACGTATTGGCGGAAATGAAGTACGAACTGGATTGGATGTTGAAAATGCAGCGCCCCGACGGTGGTGTATATCTCAAAACCTCAGGCAAGTATTGGCCGGATTTAAAGATCAGGCCGGAAGAAGATGTACAGAACCGTTATATTTATGGCCTTTCTACCTATGGCACGGCTATTTTTGGCGCAACCAATGCGATGGCCGCCCGCATTTATGAACCGTACGATCCTGCATATGCCCAAATCCTGTTAGACTCTGCCCAAAAAGCCTTTGCCTTCTTAGAAAGCCACCCGGAACCGATCTTCCGGATGGACGCAAATCAGGATAACGGCTCAGGCCCTTATGAAAAAACAAAAGAGAACGGACAGCGTACCTGGCTTTCTTCTGTAAAAAAGGAGAATCCCACCTTGCCAATGCCGGCCGATGCAGAAGAACGCATCTGGATTGCGGCAGAATTGTTTAAGACTACAGGAGATAAAACCTATGAAGCCTATCTCAAGGCCACGCCTGCCGCCATCCTGACTGTCGTTCCCGATGCATTCTCCTGGATGAATACTCTTGCATTGGGACAGTGGGCTTATATAACCAATCCAAAGGCAGATCAGGCATTACAGGCAAAGACGAGAAAAGCATTTCTCCAGTATGCAGATAACACGGTGAAACAAATTGCTGCTGACGGGTACGGCTGCTCACTGCGAAATGACGAATATACCTGGGCTTCCAATCGAATTGCTGCGGCCAAAGGCAACATGCTGCTGCTGGCTTACCAACTGCAACCCCGGCCCGAATATGTACAGGGCGCCCTGGAGCAAATCCACTACCTGCTGGGCAGAAACACGAACGGAGTCAGTTATGTAACGGGCGCCGGGATCAGAGCACCCCAACACGTTCACAACCGCATTGCGGAAAGTACCGGCATAAAAGTTCCGGGACAGCTTGTCGGCGGTCCCAATAATTGGCCGGGCGGGGACCCGCTGCAGGCAAAGACCGTTTCCAATGAAAAATGGCCGCCTGCCAAAGTTTATTTTGACGTAAGCGCCTCCTATTCCACCAATGAATACGCGATCGATTATACGGCGCCGGTATCCTATCTCTTAGCCTATTTTTCACAACCTGACGATAAGCTTACTGCGGAAGCTCTCAAGCTTTCCGTGCAAAACAAAACCATACGGTAATGCGAAACTCTATGGGAATGAAGGAGGAAAACAATGAAAAAACTGTTTATCTTCACGATGCTGCTTGTGGTGAGTCTCTTCACTACAGTATTTGCCGCCGAACCTGCGGTAAAAGGTACCGGCGATCCGGCCAGGGAATATATTAGTTATTTTGCCGGACAAAAACCCTTTTCAGACGGGGCATCGGTCATAAAGCCGGTGGTCGATGCCCAGGGTGCACTGAAAATCGAATATGTACTGCAAAAAGGCGGCTGGCTGGGCGCGACCTGTGAACAATTTTACGAAGATTGGTCGGCTTTTAGCGGGTTGCAGTTTACCATGGCCGGCGGCACCGGGAACAAAGTAAGACTGGAATTAATTGATGGCAACGGTGTCTCCTATGAAGTTATCCTTGTTGACGATTCAGCCAAAGGCAAAACGGTGACTGTCCCCTTTAGTGATTTTGCCGCAAGAACCGATTACCAGCCGGCAGGAGCGGATACAGATAAGCCTTTTTCCCTGGTTCCTGTCCGTACCTTAAATATTTCACCGCTTAGCGGTAAAGGAACAATCTCCTTCTCCAATATGAAGCTCTATAAATAACCCATACCTCTACCCGGCAAAAGGATATCACCGATGATGGTGATATCCTTTTGCTCATTAAGCAGGATGCGCGTAACCGGTCGCGCTGCTAGGTAGACGCGGAATAAACCGGCAAACTATAGGGTTTTGTTTTTGGCAATATTAAAGAGAAAATAAGGAAATATATCTGTGAATATAGCAATCTTGCATGTAAAATGAATTTATGGGAGAGGAGTAGATAAGCATGAGATTAAGGGAATTCAACATCCAAAAGTATTTTGCTTCATGGCTTACTAACGATCCAGGCAATTTAGGACATATACTTGCCGAAGATGTTTATTATAGTGAATGTTATGGTCCGGAATATCAGGGGCTTCAACAAGTATTGAAATGGTTTCATGACTGGAATAAAAGAGGGACCGTGCTGGAATGGCAAATAAAACAATGCATTCATGAAGGAAACTATACCGTGGTAGAGTGGTATTTCGAGTGCGAATTTGACGGAGTCTGTGATGAATTTGACGGTGTTTCCATAGTATTGTTTAACTCCTGTGGAAAAATTGTTTCTCTAAAAGAGTTTCAGTCCAAATCAAAGCATTATCAACCCTATGGTGAATGCTAAAGGACCCGGTGACTGCTCCAATGGCTGTATGCCGGAGTATGAATATACTTGCCGGGTATACTGGTTATATGAAACTGTGTTTGTTAGCCGCAAAACTTACTTTCCTTTTGGGTACTATAATACTAAAAAGTGCGTTCTTGCTAAAATGAGCTATAGTTACTAAAATAATAGCAGAGTTTGGATTTTGCAGGTGGATAAATCCAAAACTTTTAATGAAGGGGACTACTGCGGATGAAGAAAAACATTGGCTCCGTGATTGGATTATACCCCACACCGGCGACAGTGGTTGGAACCGTGGTTGAGGGCAGAGTAAACTGGCTGAACATTGCCCATATTGGCCTCATCGGAATAGACCGTGTTATGATCAGCAGCCGGAAGGAGCATTACAGCAACCGGGGCATCAAGGAGAATAAAACCGTATCCATCAATCTGGTGAACGAAGCTATGCTGGTCGAGGCCGATTATGTCGGTACTGCGACGGGAAGCAAGACGGATAAATCAAAGGTGTTTGCCTATCATATGGGTGAATTAAAAAATGCGCCGCTCATTGATAAAGCCTATCTCTCGATGGAATGTGAAGTGGTGGATGTCTATGATCATGGCATCTATGATAATTTCATTTTGAAGGTAGTGAATACCTATGTGGAAGAAGACATGCTGGATGAGGCGGGCAAGATTAATTATGAAAAAATCAGACCGGTTTTATTTGAGATGCCAACGAGGAGTTACTTGAAGACCGGTGATGTCATAGCGAAATGCTGGAGTGCGGGAAAGGATTATAAGGATGCCTGACTTAGGATTTCCAGCGTTGCGGAAAGGAGATGGAAAAGCCAAGCTGGATGTGGCGGCTATATTTCTGGAATTAAAAGAAAAAAATAACTAATAATAAAAAGGAGAGATTAGCATGCCGGTTATTACCTTAGAAGCATCAAAAATGAGCAGGGAACAGAAGGCCAAGTTAGTACAGGAGTTTACCGAATCAACCTTGAACATCCTGAATGTACCGAAACAGAGTATTACCGTTTTGATAAAAGAAAACGAGAAAGACAATATCGGTGTCGCCGGACAGCTTTTATCTGATAGATAAAAGCGGGAAGTCCTGCCGTTAGCCTCAAAGAATCCTATACAGAGCTTGCCTTGAGCAAGCTATAGCCGGATAAAAAAGTCAGGCGGTCAAATCAGAAAATGGTTTGACTGCCTGACTTTTTTCGTCATGGGGTAGCAATGAATATTTTGTAAGTTTTGGTTATTTCAGGGCCGAAACTGCAGGACTATGGTTCTGAACTGGAGAATTGGTAGAATATTCATAGGGAATTCAAAGATAATGCTTCTATAAAACTCGAAAGGCTATTAAATTTTAAGTTTATTGTGGCTTTTACAGCAAAGTGAAATACATGCCGTGAGGAGGACTACGTATGGAAGGATATCAGTTAACGTTTGAGGATATTGAGCGTTTGAATCATTTTACCACACAGCCCGGACGCACGGCATATATTGCTGAATGCGGCAACTTCGGCTTTGATTTTGAAAAAGACGGTGTTTCCACGCATTATATTGTTTGCGCCGTGGTGGTCAACAATGAGAACCTGTTTGAAATCGAGCAAAAGGCCGACGAATTGCGCCGAAAATATTTTGGGAAAGGTGAAATCAAGTCGAGTTCGCTTGGCAACAAGCATTCCCAACGGGCAAAAATAGTAGCCGAATTGTTGAATTTGGAGTTTTCGCTCATTATTCTTATGGCGGACAAGCAGGCATTTTATAAAGATTCACCGCTTACGGAGTATAAAGGAACTTTTATAAAGTTTCTACATCAGCAGTTGTACGAGTCGATGTATGCTTTTTATCCGAAACTGAAAATCGTAGAAGAGGAATATGGAACCTCCGAGTTTCAGGCAGGGTTCCGGAGCTATGTTCGTAGAAATAGACCGGCCCCGAATCTGTTTAATGAATATGATTTTGATTATGTAGACAGTCGTGATAGTCATATCGTACAAATTGCGGACTTTATCGCCGGGTCTATCCTGCAGCATGTGACGGATGACAAAGCGCCTGACGCACTTAAAATATGCGGCAGTAAGATTCGAGAAATCATCAGGTTTCCTAAGCAAATCGTACCTTATACGGCGGGCGCGAATGCCAACCCTTCGTTTGATCAGCAGATCTATGCACTGGCCGATCAATGTGCGGCAACCTATATTGACCGCAATAAACATGCCGATGAGGAAGAGATTCGCCTACGTATTTTATTCTTAAAAAGATTGCTGTTTACAGCCCACAATATCAGCGATTCCCTGTATATTCATTCCAGTGAATTAATCAGAATGCTGTCAACCCTTTCGGAAGTAAAAGTTACGCGGGAGTATCTGTATCGCCGGATCGTAGCGCCGCTGAGAGACGCTGGCGTGCTGATCGCCAGCAGCGCGCAGGGCTATAAAATTCCCACTTGCGTCAAGGATATATACGCCTATATAAACCAAACGAGCGGTATCGTCGGCCCCATGCTCAGCCGGATTGAAAAATGCCTCAAGCAAATAGAAAAACAGACAGACGGCGCGCTGGATATACTGGACGACCCGGCATTGGTTAAGCTTAAGCGGTATTTTGGTGACTCTTGAAAAATCTAAATAACCTTTTTGTTTTAGACAGCGGCCAGTGGGAGAGGGAAGTGAGCACGAGAAATAAGGACTGTAATTTTAATAAAAGGTTGCTGAACCGACCCTCTGAACATAGGGAGAAATATCATGCGGTTTTATAAAAAACGTTATATATTTATATTCACATTTGTACTTCTTATTATTTTACAAGGAATTTGTAGTGCCCGTGAATATGAGAATCAAGACCAAAACTTCAAGATTAGTTTACCTGAAGAGTGGTTCTTTATATCTAATTCAACGAAAGAGAATGGCGCATTGTTTTGGAAAATGAAACGTATCAATGATGCAAATTATATTATCGGTAATATTACTATAAAGTCTTTCCCGATAAGTATGCTGAATAAAGAAACGGTTTTTTCATTGGATGAATTTAGTGAGGAAGAACTTTGTAAACGAATTAAGTCTGCGTTTGATTCTGAAAAAACTTATACACTGCTTGAAAATAAAATAATATATGTCAAGGGACACAAAGCTCTTTTCGCGGTTGTACAACGATCTGATGATAGTGTGATTGTTAGAAACATAATCTTCGTGCAATTCGTATTAGAAGATACCTATTATAAAATTGTTGCTGATAGCCGTGTGGAAAGGTATGAGGAGCTTTTTGCAGACCTTACCGAAATGCTTAATAATTTTCAGCCGTTAACAAGCAAATGATATTAAAAGTGAAAATCAGCGTATATCATTCATTGGGTGTGCCGAAATACTAATGGAACCGCATACCGATTTTTACAGTTGGATGGAATAAGGCTTGTGTAAATTGACAATGAAACTTACCAGATATTTTTCAGCGGAGAAAAAGATTAGTGAAAAGATAATATTATATGTTTTAGCATCTGAGAAATTAACTTATTGGAGGAAATAATGAACGAGGATTATCATGATTTTTTGGACATGTTTGCTTCAATGGCCCCAAGTCGAGAAATTTCTCACACCATACAAGATAGGCCAAGTCTAAAAAAGAAGCTTAGGCCATTTCATCCAATTAAGGCAGCAGCGCTAATTTCGGGTTTATTGACTTTGCCAGCATTATATGCAAATACTCTTCGCCTTGAAATGTTAATCCATATTATTCTGTCACATTCCTTAGGAAATAAAGAACCGATAGCACAGCACATTCATTTATGGCTTAATAAGGAATTGGGCGCGACTTCTTTCGCTAATTTAGAAGACCCGGTAGAAGATGTGTTTATAACTAATGTGATTACTGAAGTGGGGAACATCCGAATATTTGAAGGGGTTTGGGAAAGTAGTGATTTTTATCTCCAAAGGTTATTGAACGTAATCAGAACACTACCAGATGGTCCGAGCACACGTCAATTGAACCGCGAGGTATACGGAATCTTAATGCTTAGTGAAGAAATTGCCGATCGACGCCATCTTAACCGCTTTATGCCAGGAGGAGGTAGTGATAAAGGCTATGTCAGAATCCCTTCTGATAAGGAATTGAAAGCGCTTAGTAAAACTATCGTATTCACATTAGAGGATTTGCAACGTCTTGAAATCTTGCCTGTAGATCTTGAGCCTTTTATTTTTGATTTGCAACATACAAATAAATTGAAGGAGCAGTCCTTAGAGGAAAGTGATCTTCAGCAGCATCCAATAGTAAAGGAGAACGATAAGTGGCTTGTTCTATTACCCAATAGCATAAGCTTTGCTGTGCGGACGCATATCTTAAATTGGATGATACAGCAGGGTTATCAAAAGGGATTTGATAAACACCTTGTTTTAGAATATCAAGAGTTTCTACGGGAGAATCCGGTTATGGGAGCAGCTTTTCCTAGAGGGAGCATTCCGGTAGAAGGTGTTCCAGATAAGTATTTGATGACTCTTACTAGAGAATTTGATTCAGGCCGTTATATACAAGTTATTGCAGTAATTGACAGTATTTCCGGCCATCAGCAACATGGCCTTTTGGCATATGAGCCTGAAATCATGGATGAATATAATAACCAAATTAAAATACATATCAAAGACGCTCGTTCCTATTTCCGAAAGCAAGAAGGCTTTAAGCAAGGTTTGACATTGGTGATTGGGTGTGGTTATGGACGTCCGAATGGATTTCGAGCGGTCCAAGAAACGCCGGATTGGTTGATTGAATTCATATCCGCGCCTGATTTTCAAACGCTTGCGTGGACATCTGAAGCTTCGCCTTTATTTTTATGGAAATTGATTAAGCAGGCAAGGCACCTAAAAAAACAAGGTGTGTCAATTGCTAATGCTAACGGTTTATTGAATCTTTATGGTTGGTGGGTAGATACAAACTACTTAATGATACCAGCAGATGTTGAGTTTGGTGATAAACCAATTCATATGATGATTCCAACCGATTCTCTTGCTGAGATTAGGAGAAAAATTCGTCAAGGTTGGGATTTGCATGTTTTACCATTACCTAATGGCAAGCTGGTTCGAATGCGGAAAAAAGGTATTAATAGTTATTTTCCGGATGATGTAAATCAACCTCTTTATGCTTGTATAGACGCTGCACGTCAAGGTCAGTTTTTAGGAGCATGGGTTGGTAAAAAATCTATTTGGTGGGTTTTAACTGAGACCGGAGCTACTGGACTATCGGGTGATATGGTTTTCAAAGTTTGGGATGCGGTTCACAATTGGATTGGTAGAGCTGTCTCAGTTTTTGAATATCACTTACATAAGATTGCCAATAAAGTGGTGCAAGTTATTTTAGATTTCAGCGATGTGAAGGAAGAGTATGAAGACATTAATTCGATTACAAAACGAATAAATAACTCACATAATACACTTTTGATCGAGCAAGAAAAAAATACGATCCGCATTAAATTTCATGATTCATTTTTTGTTAACTTTTACAATCCTCAAAATATTGCCGAGCGTTTGATTATGCGAGCTGTTGCAAACGGCACACTTCAGCTTACAGGTGAAATACCACGCGAAGAGTTATTAGATATACTTGAGGATAAAATTGTTCCAAATGATGATGCTCGATACTTTCATATGTTTGAAGCAAATCGTTTTCGTGATCACATTTATTGCTATGATCAGTCCAATACGCTTTTTATTGATGGTGCAGACGCAGCAATGAGTAAATTAGGCTTAGGTTGGTTAGTGCAGAATAGGAGTACCGGAGATAGATTTCAAACAGCAGAAGAAAGTACTCGTTTCTTAAATAAAGTTATAGAGAAAATTTGGGAGCGTATGCAAATAAAGCTTCATACTTTGAATCGTGTACAGTTTATTGAACAAGCTCTGCGATATATAGAAGGAGTTGAAAACCAAAGATTACAATGGCGGCGTACAATTAGAGCGGTGATTGCATTGCGTGAGAACCCGAAGTCTACCAAGGCAGTAGCGATTGAACAGCTTGCACGTTGTAATGCCTCAACGCTAGCTTTACGGTTGCTGGTGGAAATGGCGATTTCAGAATGTCCTTTAGATGGTGGAGAACATGTTGGAGTGCTTGATTTAACACCTTTGATGAGTGATATACTTTTTATATTTAACTTTGGCGGATTATCAGATGCCATTATGAAAGGGGTAATGAAGCCGGAAATCAAAATTGCACCTAATGGGGATATTTTGTCTCATACCGGGTTTCGTGATGAAGTAGTTGATCCGTTTGGTCAAGAGTTTGAGTCGAAACGACTTGATTATGAGAAGACTCGATATGAGAAACATTTTGAAGCTTCTCAGCCTATACCTACTGTACAAGGAATATTTCCTGATGACTTTTTAGCTGCATTTAAGGCCGAGTTTGGATTATCGATTGATTCAATGCGTGGAACACGAGATGCGCTGGAGAATTTGGCAATCGAAAAAGAACAATGTGTTTTTATTGCAAATAAAGATGAACTTCTGACTTATTGCGGCAATAGTGAATTTACGACGAAAGAAGATGCTCAGATATTCTTGGAACGTTTTTCTCTTTGGCCCCGTGAAGCTTGGGATAAGGCACCTAAGGGATTCTCAAATAGGGATTGGTATCCTTGGCTATTTGGACGAGCATTGTCTTTGGTTGCACGACCTGTTATTCAATTGGAAAACAACGATAATCCAAGATATATCGTCTCACCTGGTTTGATCTTAGATGGAATTATGCATACAATTTCCCAGTACTATGAGGCCGAAATTGCTACCTCAAAATGTAAGTCATCAGTAATGAAACATTGGATAGATGATGAAAAGGCTCGACAGAGCCACTCATTTGTTAATGAAGTTGCAGGTGTTATGAAAAAGGCAGGCTATGAAATTCGTATTGAAATACCAGTAACTGAATTACTGAATGAAAAGACGCCTGATAGAAATTATGGTGATGTTGATGTTCTTGCTTGGAAACCAGGTCAAAATAACATCTTGGCTATTGAGTGCAAGGATTTAAAGCTAACTAAAAACCCAAATGAAATTGCTGAGCAATTAAATCATTTTAGCGGCCGAGTATTACCAGACGGAAAACGGGATGAATTAAGAAAACATTTAGATCGTTGTGTATTTCTAAATGAAAAGGCTCAACGAGTTGCCAAGAATCTTGGGATGGACGATCGCAAGATTCGTATTCGAAATATTGTTTGTTTCAGTAAACCGAATCCAACGCAGTATATGGCAAGTAAGTTTTCGGATGTTACGTTTCTAACAATAGATGAGTTATCTAAATTTAATTAAAGGAGGAAAACTTTATTCGTAATATTGGGGTGATTTTAAATTATGAAAAACAAGCCTCTGCTATTCTCGCTAAATGAATTGGAAAAAGAAATTTTAATTTTGAAAGCTGCTATAGATATTATCGATTCGATTGTGAATTATAATTCCTTAGACATCCATCATTTTGAACATGGTTCAGTCGTGCGTTTTAAAACAAATATTCATCAAGAATATTTTAGTATTTATCTTGTTGATTTTTTATCAATGCCAGCAAGTGGATTTGGACTGAAAAAATCAAGTTATATATCATTATTAAATGATGTTTGTTCTTCACCAGCGTTTGACAAAGATAATTCAATAGCCTACCTTATAAAGCCCGTTACCGAATTCTATAATTGGCTTGAAACTGAAATTACAATAAAGCAATTATGGTTTCCAACAATTAATTTAAAGATCGATTTAAAGATTACCTATTTAGAGTTCTTGTATATAGGTGGCAATGTCTCAAAACATAACTTTACTCGTCTGTCGGCTTGTGCAACAAAGATGCAAAGAATTTTGAAAGATAATAATGTGAACAAAGAAACGATGGAATGTCTTTTAGCTTTGGAGGATTATCAAAACTGGTTTCATGGTGAAGGCAATATACTGGGGCATCTTAGTAGTACAATTGTAAAATACTTAAACAACATTCGGTGGGGAATTCATCATTATTTACAACCAGAGTTCCTTCGTTCATACACTAGTGGTAAAGAGAGAACATACAGCTATAACTCCCCGAGTACTATTTTAAATCCAACAATTAAATTTTGTTATTGGGACTTAATGAATAGCATAAGAAGAAATCCTTATATTCCAGAATTTGAAGTTTCAAGACACTATAGACATCATCCATTGATAGTCCAGTATTCTTACCAAGGCAATAGTCGATGAAAAAAGAAAAATAGTTGCAGGAGTATAAGTTAGAAGACGGACAATATTCGATAGTACGCTCAAAGGGGCAAAAGATAATATTTGCGTAGAATCTTTCGTGGATATTTCCTTGATCTTCGAAGTTTATTAGTATGTTAGAATTAACATAGGCTGGATTACTTTTTAGGAGCGATTCAATTGGATAATAAAAATCTCAGGGATGGTCCTCTTGAATCGATGTTTATGGTATGTTAAAAGAAATCTGAAGTTGTAAGTTTGGCGAAGTAAAAATAAAATAAATAGTAAACGAATCGAATGAACCGTCCCTTCTTGATGTAAAGATGCAAATGGTTTATTGATTGGAATAAAAGAGGAACTGTGCTGCAATGGCAAATAAAACAATGTATTCATGAAGGAAACTATACCGTGGTAGAGTGGTCTTCGAGTGTGAGTTTGATGAAGTCAGCGATGGATTTGATGGCATTTCTATAATATTGTTTAACCTCTATGGTGAAATTTGTTTCTTTAAAAGAGTTTCAGCCAAAAACAGAGCACTATCAATCCTATAGTGAAAATTCTATTCGAAGACATAAAAAAATAATGTTTTTTCAGAATGAATATAGCCAGATAGAAGCCAGACGGTCCAATCAGAAATGATTTGACTGCCTGGCTTTTTAATTGGTTGGCGATGAATTATTTGTAATTTTTGGTTATTTAAGGGCGAAATCTGCAGGACTATGGTCCTGTTCTAAAGAATTGGTAATATATTTATAGGAAATTCAAAGATAACGATCAATGCTTATAAATGATAACCGGGATATGTAGAGAAATAACAGACAGTGATAGTAGTAGGTAAGAAAGGCCATTATGAGCGTACTTACCTTGCCTGAATTGTATAACTTAGATCTAAATCCATAGCCCAGTACCCGGAGGTATTTTGGGGTTTCCGAAAACAGACTGTGTTGAGATACTGATCAAGGCGCATATCAATTCTTGCAACAAGAAGGAGGGGATTGAAAAGTATTGTCTGTCATGTGCAATTTTAGGAAATGAAACCTATCGTCACAGAGAATTTAGAAAAACGTCTAAATGAGGAGCAGAAGCAATGAGAAGTTTGACATTCAGTGACTTTGCGGCATTATTTTATGAACAGATAGTGTTAGCCAAGGAAAGCGATTCTTTTGATATGGACTTAGAGGATTTTTTTACAATTGTCATGCTGGAATATCTTGAGGAAGCCGGAGAAGTTGACTCTCCAATACTGTGTCCTTTTCGCAGCCATGGGCTTCAGCTGAATGCCTATAGTATGTCAGAAGACTGTGAGAATGTCGATATTTTTGTCAGTCTGTTCTCATCTTCCGAGATCCCTCAAAGGATATCCCGAACAGATGTCGATGCTGCATTAAAGCGTGCCATACAACTTTATCGAAAAGCGGTCAACAACTTATATGCTTCTTTTGATAAAGACAGCGATACATATGGTTTTGCACACTTATTGTATAAACATAAAAATTCAATAAAAAATGTACGTATTATTGCACTTACAAATGGTCTTATAAAGCCAATAGATTTAAAGAATATTCATATAGAAGGAGCAGAAGTCTCTTTTTCAATATGGGACATGGACAGACTATACAGATGTGCCAGCTCCGGGAAAATGCGTGAAACTATTGAGATAGACTTTATAGAGGAATTTGGAATACCTATTGAGTGCATTGAAAATACAGCCAGCAAGAAGTATCGTGTCTATCTTGCAATACTGCCCGGAAAAATTCTTGCCGGTTTATATGAGAAACATGGTGCACGGTTACTTGAACGGAATGTAAGATCGTTTCTGCAGGTTAAAGGGCAGGTTAATAAAGGTATTCGTGATACAATCAAAGACGAACCGGAAATGTTTCTTGCCTATAATAATGGTATTTCGGTAACCGCAGAAGATGTCGAAATTATTCGGGATGAAAACGGTAAACCTTCGATTGCAAAAATCCGCGATATGCAAATCGTTAATGGGGGACAAACCACAGCTTCCATATTCAATGCAAGTGTCAACAAAAAACTGAAAGCAGATCTGGATCCGGTTTATGTTCAGATGAAACTGTCAGTTGTTTCTGATTCAGATCAGTTGGATCAGATAGTACCCAGGATTTCAGAATACGCAAACACCCAAAATAAGATACAGGTAGCGGATTTTTCAGCTAATGATCCCTTTCACAGAAAAATGGAAGAAATCTCACGTGTAACCTGGACTCCGGCTCAGGGAGGGATAAAGCCCAGGAACTGGTTCTATGAACGGGCAAGAGGCCAGTATGTGAACATGCTGGCCCGGGAGACAACCGCTTTGCGACGAAAACAGTATAAAGAGGAACATCCGCTGTTTACCAAAACAGATCTTGCAAAATATGAGAACACATGGGATCAGTTACCTTATATTGTAAGTGAAGGAGCTCAGAAGAATTTTAAAAAGTTTACTCAGAGAATAAAAGACCGCGGCGGTTTTATTCCGGATGCTAAATATTATGCAGACCTCATTGGCAAAGCTATTTTGTTTAGACGGACAGAAAAATTGGTCCAATTACAAAATTATGGCGGATACCGGGCAAATATTGTCACCTATACGCTGGCTTTTTTATCAAAAAAGACTTCGCAGAGAATTGATCTGGGCCGTATATGGAAAGAGCAGCAGCTTACAGAGCATTTGGAGACAGAGATTGTAAAAATTTCTGCTCTGATTCATGAATACATTACTAATCCTCCGGGAGGAGCTAATATCAGTGAATGGTGCAAAAACGTCAGATGCTGGAACACTCTTGCCGAAAAAGAATATATACTGAGTGATGCTTTGCAAAGAGAATTAATTTTGGTGGAAAAACCGAACCAACAGAAGAATATTTCAACCGGAATAAATGCCATAACTGATGAAGAGGCCAAGATCGTTAAGGCAGCAATGAGTATACCGGCAGAAACCTGGTTTTCACTATCACGATGGGCGAAAGAAACCAATAATTTTCAGGCATGGCAACGCAGCCTGGTGTTTACCGTTGGTACGCAGATTGGCCGTTCCAAACAAATGTCATATAAACAGGCCAATCAGGCATTAAAAGTTTACACAGAAGCAGAGCGCAAGGGATTCTGCTGAGTGAAAGGGGGGATATCTGTGGAATGGTCAGATTACGTCAGGGAAGAGCTTCTGCGAAAGAGCTGCCTGTATAGTCTTGAGGTTACAGGCGGCAATGATTTCACAGGTGTTCCCCCTATTATCAGAGTGAGCATCGATTTATTAAATCGGTTTTTGTCTGCCGGGGAGAAATATTTGGTAATGGTATTTCCGGAAAGGAAAGAAATCAGTTTTTTACTGACTGTTTTGAAAATTATAAGTGACATCCTTGAAGGCAGAGTTCAAAGTGAATATAATCCTGCTTTATTCAAAAAAGGACAAAAACTTAAATGTAAGAACTGTATAGTTGAGTTTGACCGACTGGAAATAACGAACGAAGAACAGTTACTTTGGGTAAAAAATGCCGATTGTTCTGTGGGAATTCCAATTGATCTAGCGCCATTTTTCCAGTTCGTCGAAACGAGCAGGCTGCTATCAAAAGATATTAATTTTTCACGGATAAAGCGACAAATACGGAAAGAGAGACTTGCGATGACTTCAGGTGAGAGGTTGGTTGCAAGTCTTATTGATAACAAAACCCACTTTAAATGTACCTTTTTTTATGTATCCCAGGTTAATAAAGCAAAAGAGTTCACCAACAGTGTCCGGATTAACGGTAAAACTATCAAAGAAATTCTTTTGATAGGTCAGTCTGATGCAGAAGGGAATCTGAAAATTGTTAATGCCGGTCAGTTGGCAGGAGAACCTGCGATTGTGCTTGCACCTGATCTATATGCTGTTAATGAGGCTGTTAAGCAGAACTCTGAAGTAAAACTTTTGCTGGTTGACGTTTCAAATGGTAATCTGATTGCTAATCAGCTTGATGTTCTTGATGAACTGAAGACAAAAGGATTTCCGGTAATATTTCTGACTGATACCCTGAATTCATTTGATTTAGACGTATTGGAGCAACGGGGCTTCTGGGTATGGCGCTGGGATGAAGAAAGTATAACCAGTATGTTATATGATGAACATTTAAATCAGATGGATCAAAGAATTAAAAATTGTGCCTGTAAAAAAATTGAATACATAAGTTGTGATGAGAGAAACACCATTAGTAAAATATTTTTTCTATTGCATAAAAACAGGCAGGATATAGCTGATGCCGCCCAAAATGTTTCTGTTATATATGATAAATTGGTTTCACTTGTTTTTAACCTGATCAGAGCGATGATTCCTCCTTCTGACAATGAGTTGATCCTGTTCAATTCACATTTGGAATTCTGTGAAAATGAACTAAAAGCCGCAAAACGTTTTATTTCCCCGGGCCTTTATGATGGTTTTACCGAAATGATAAAAAGATTTAAACTGGTATTTGAAAAACCAGTAGTGTACCCGAAAATTGAAATGGTGAAACATATTATCCGGGAACGTAAGTATAACAAGATTTGCATGATTGTTTCAGATCAGGTGGATGTGATACTTTATCAACAATATTGGGAGGCTTTTTGCAGTTCGGAAAAAATCATTACTGCTGTACGCGTATTGAATCAGAATCAATATTGGGAAGCTGATCTGATCCAGGCTGATGTTACACTGGTTTGTGGATGGCTAAACCGTGATCGCATGAAAAGAATTTTATATAGCCATAAAACCCCTGAATATATAGTATTTCTTTATGAGTGCGAAGAGCGATGGAAAAATTCTCAAGTTGCTGCCTGGAGAAATGTGCTGCACAAAGGAAATAAAAGGAGAGTAATTGAAAAAGCACTTAGTTCCGGACATAGCTTTTGGGCGGACCAACAACCAGAACAAATGACTGAAGCTGCTTCGGATGAAGTAGCTGAAATAAACATGGTTTTGCGAGAAAACCGATACCGTCAGTATGGCGTCAGGAGTTTGGACGAAGAAAACGGGGATGTCACAAAAGCCATTCCGGTTAATTATATCGGCGGGTATTTTGGATTTTACAAATCAACACATAAACTTATATCCGCAAATGATATTGTATTACATGGCAAAAACGAAATTCGGCTCCTGAACCCGAATAAAATATCTGTGGGTGATTTTGTTATTGTACGTGAGGCATCACGTGATATTGTAAAAGAGATGGCTGATGCTATTCTTGAGAACAGCGGGCATGCAGGACTGCGGGATCTGGCGACAAAGTGGAGAGTTGCTCTTGACGTGGAAGGGATCTTTTCGAGCTTTGATGAAATATTTGCCAAGTTACAGAATTCGGGATGTACAAAGGATGCCGGGACTGTCCGTCAATGGATCAAAAATGACAGTACTATTTCTCCCCAGGATAAAAGAGATCTTGAATTTATTGCGAGAGCTACTGACGATGATGTTTTACTGGAGCAGATTGACCGGGTCTATGAGGCAGGGAAATTAGTAAAAAGCGCCCATGTTCAGGCAGGAAGGAATTTGTCCACTTTGCTTCGGACCCAGATTGCACAAAAAATACAGGATCTTGGACAAATTGACCTTTATAATTTGTGGGAACCTATTCCTCTTTATATTGATGGCGTGGGAAATGTTAAAATGCTTAAAGTAATTGATATCGGCATGGAAATGGTGGTTGAAACAGCCAATATCAATCGTTTGTTAAGCGAGTTTTAGGGAGGCTGGACATGGCCAGAATGGTACCATCAGTTATTTCTCCGGAAGTTAAGAGCGTCGCTGAAAGAAGGATATTCGAATGGTTCAAAAACGATCCTGCCACAGAGGGGTGGGTAGTGCTCCATTCGCTGGGAATCGCAAATCATCAGACTGTTCTGTATGGTGAACTCGATTTTCTGGTAATTGCCCCCGGGCTGGGAGTATTTGCCCTGGAAGTCAAGGGCGGGCGGGTCAGACGTGACACTGGTATATGGCATTTTACAAATAAATATAACAAAACTTCTTCAAAAAGACGGGGCCCGTTTGAGCAGGCAAATGAGGCTGTATTCAGTCTGTTTAATGATATAAAGAAAAAATGTGGCAGCCGTCACAAACTGAGCAGCCTTCTGTTCGGAACAGGAGTTATGTTTCCAGATATTGTTTTTACTGTCGATGACATGGATGGGGAACAATGGCAGGTGTTTGACCAAACTGACAATGGAAACGTAAGCGGATTTATTAAACGGCTTGCAAAGAACACCAGGAGAAAGTGGGAGGAGAAATACGGGGTTATTAATCCGGAGAAAATTCCCGATACGCGTGCAACAAAAGAGCTTGCAAATCTTTTGCGCGGCGACTTCGACAAAGTGATTTCCATATCCACACAAATAAACTATGCTGAGGAAGCGCTGATTTCACTGACAGGGGAACAACTGAAATGCCTTGATCAACTGGAGGACAATCCCCGCTGTCTGATTCAGGGCGCAGCAGGAACAGGTAAAACTCTGCTTGCGATAGAGGAAGTGAAAAGAGCGGTATCTAACGGAGAACGGGTTGCTCTTTTTTGCTATAATAATATGCTTGGCGCCTGGCTGAAAAGACACTTTGAATCTTTACCGGCTGAGCTCAGGCCGGACTTTGCGGGTACATTTCATTCGTTTATGTATAGGATGGTAAATGAAACAACTGACAAAGGCATATACCCGGCTACCGGTGAGATACAAAAATTTTATCGGGAGGAACTTCCTCTTTTATCACTGGAAGCGTTGGAGATCAATAATTTATTTTATGACCGGATAATTGTGGATGAGGCACAGGATCTTTTATTTGAAGATTATCTGGATGTTATGGATATGATGCTTAAAGGTGGCATAGACAGAGGAAGATGGAACATGTTTGGCGATTTCACAAGGCAGGCTATTTACTCGGATGGCACAACCCCGGAAGTTCTGAAGGAATGTCTGAACAGTCGCACATCGTTTATAAACTACAAGCTAAAAATTAATTGCCGTAACACGAAACCTATCGGCGAGGAGATTAAGTGCCTTACTGGTTTTGATAGTTCCTCATATTTGTGGACGAAGGTTGAAGGTCCGCCTGTGAACTACTATACGTATCAAACTATGGAAGAGCAAAGGCAGAAAATCGAATCATTGCTGAAAAATTTACTTCATGAAAAAATTGAGCCCGGAAAAATTACCATTCTATCTCCTGTTAAACGTGAAGCATCTGTTGTTTCCCTTATAGAAGGGCACAAGATCAGGGAATACAAACCGGATTTGGAAGATTCGATTTCTTTTAGCACGATTCAGGCTTATAAAGGACTGGAGAATACCGTTATTATCCTGACAGATATAGAAAGTTATGAGTACGAAAAGTTATTATATGTGGGACTGAGCCGGGCAAGGAGTGCTCTGTATGTTTTTGAAACAGTGAACGCAGATGCTGAGCGTAATAAAATGCTGTTGAGGTGGATATAGTGGCGACTGATAATCGGAGAGAACAATTACTTGACGTAATTAAACGAGAGTTTATCGGACCGGATCCACTTGATTTCCCTGAATTATGTCAAAAAAATGGAGAAGAAGTACTGTCTTCTGATCCGCCACATATCAGATACGCAGCAGGTATCCTTTTTCCGCAGGGAGCAATGCCTTCAGATGCTGATGCGGTAAAAGAAGAGACGGATAATGTCCGGGATGAGTTAGAACAAGAGGAAGGGGCTTCGGAGGAAGAGGGTGACGAAAAAACAGTCGGACGTTCTGAGCTTCTGCAGGAAGAGGAAGAGGTTCTTAACCTTTCCAATGCATTTCGTCAATCTGCAATAAGCCTGACAATTGCAGTCAGGCCAACCCAAAAAATATTGGCTGATATCAGTGCCGGTGTCTATGAACGCATTACACTCACGGATTCTAAAACAGACAAACGATACCAGCGTTATCCGAGACGGTCATTGCGATGGAACAACGAGGGTAATCTGATAGAATTGCCCGGTAAGGATCAAAAGCAGAAAGAATATAAAATAGTTGAAAATAATAAAGAAACGCATCTTTGTTTTGTTATTACATACCGATATCTGGACTTAAAGAGTGAAAAGCTGATTTATACTTTTACGTTGCGAAACAGTAAGCAACTTCGTCCTGATGAGGCCATTCGGGATGAAGACTGTTTCTTTCAGGTATTCTTTTCTCTGAAGTCTGATGAAGGCTTTCCCTGTTTGCCGGACAGTCAGAAAATCAATATAAACGACGAGGATTATCAGTCAAATCTTCTGCTGTACAGAGATGTAAAAAACTATGTGATTGGACACGGTTGTTCCGGTGACTGGGTTGAGCATAATGGGCGGGTTACTGAAATTCATACTGAGATTTTTCCGTCCTATGAAATAAAACCCATCATTCCGACAACGATTCCGGGTGTCTCGCTTGAAATGTATAAAATGAGCGATACCGGAGATTTCGATGCAGCAATTCGTGAGCTGGAAGAGTTGTGCGAACGTTACAGAATTTGGGTTGAGGAATTAAAAAAAGACAGTTTTAAGCTTAATGCCAGTTATCAATGCACAGCGGAGAGGCATATCAGAGCCTGTTTTGCCTGTCACCGGAGAATGAGCGATGGTGTTCAGCTACTGAAGAATAATCTGAATGTCCGTAAGGCTTTTCAATATATGAACAGAGCTATGCTACTGCAACAGCTCCATTATAATCTTCCCCTGCAAATGTGGGAGGATAATGGCGACGGAGAGTTGCAGCTAATAAAACAATATTCTCAAATCCCCGAGATTGGCGATAAGACCACCTGGTATGGAGATATCGGCCGATATGGTAAATGGCGGCCTTTTCAGCTGGCATTTATTCTTATTAATCTGAAATCTATGGCAGACAGGGACTGTGAGGAACGGAAACATGTGGATCTTATATGGTTTCCGACCGGGGGCGGAAAAACGGAGGCTTATCTGGGGTTGTCGGCCTACACAATTTTTATCCGAAAACTAATGAAAAGTAGCGATTCCGGTACTGCCATTATCATGAGGTATACTTTAAGACTTCTGACTGCGCAACAATATGAGCGGGCGTCTTCTATGATTTGTGCATGTGAGCTGATTAGAAAGGAGAAAGAAGCCGAATTAGGTTCTTCAAGAATCACCATAGGATTATGGGTTGGCGGCGATAATACTCCCAACAAAATGGCTGACGCTGTAGATGCTTACGAAAGCCTTAAACGTGGCGGAAACGAGGAGAATCCTTTCATAATGCTCAAATGCCCCTGGTGTGGTGCACAAATGGGGGTTGTTCCAATGAAAAACAGGAACATCAGGCATCTGCCCGGATACAGGAAAATCGTAGCACGACGCAAAGAGATTGTTTTTCAGTGCAAAAATGACCAGTGCAGTTTTTCCAGGGATGATTTTAATCTTCCTTTGTTAGTTGTAGATGAAGCGATTTATAATAATCCCCCGACTCTTTTGCTGGGGACGGTGGATAAATTTGCGATGCTTCCATTTCTGCCGGAAGCACAAAAACTGTTTGGAATTTATCCGGAAGGTCGCAGAGGGTCGCCTGATCTTATTATTCAGGATGAACTTCATCTGATTTCAGGGCCGCTTGGGTCAATGGTTGGGCATTATGAAACAATGATCCACGAGTTATGTACGATTCGGGAAAATGAAAAAGAGTACACTCCAAAAGTAATCGCTTCCACTGCTACCATAAGCCGGGCGAAGGAACAGTGTAATGCACTTTATAATTGTGGCAGGGATCGGGTGAATCAGTTTCCGGCGGCAGGCCTTAACGCCGGTGATTCCTTTTTTGCTGTTGAGGATAAAACCGGAGTCGGACGCCGGTATATCGGTATTTTGGCAGCGGGATCTTCATCCTACGCTACCACAACAATTCGTTTATATGCAACGCTCCTGTATGCCGCCAAGGCGCTTGGTGTTGACACTGAAGATGATCGCGATCCTTACTGGACCAATGTGGGGTATTTTAACAGTCTGAGAGAACTTGGACAGACTGCAACCTGGATAAGTGCAGATATTGAAGAGTATCTCCACACTATTTATAAACGTCGTTATGAAGATAAAAACGAAGGATATAAAGATAACCGTCGTTATATATACCGATATGAAGAGCTGACGAGCCGTGTCAGAGGCGACAAAATTCCCGCGAATCTTCAGAATCTGGGGATCAGATACCCCTGTAAAGAGCGGGGAAAGCGTCCTGTTGACATATGCCTTGCAACCAATATGATTTCTGTCGGAGTTGATGTCCCGCGTCTCGGGCTGATGACGGTAACAGGACAGCCAAAGACCACGGCCGAATACATTCAGGCAACAAGCCGGGTCGGAAGAAGTTCGGAGTCTCCGGGCATTGTATTTACAACATATCATCCTGGTAAACCACGGGATAAATCCCATTATGAGCAGTTTCGTTCATATCACGCCAAGGTGTATTGTCACGTTGAGCCAACCAGCGTTACTCCCTTCTCTGCTCCGCTAAGGGAAAGAGCACTTCATGCTGTGCTAATCGGACTGGTACGACTGCTCGGCAAATCAGAGACATATAATGATCCCAAAAAGATTGATGCGCGGGAATTATCCCGGCTTTTTGGCATTATTAAAAACCGGGTCGAGGCGATAGACCCGGAGGAGCTGGATAATACAAGTCAGTACCTGGAAGAAATCGTTAGTCAGTGGAAAGACCAGCTGCCGCAGAAGTATCACGATTTTCGGGCGGAAAGTGCGGTTCCGTTGATGTATCCTGCCGGAACAATGCCCAATATTGACTGGGATGGGCGCGGAATGGAAACACCAACATCTATGCGCAGTGTGGATGCAGCCTGTGAAGTATACGTTTTGAAAACCAGTTATACGCCTGAGGAGGATTAAGATGGCTTACTCGTTAAAACCTGTTAGACGAAGTCAACTAATTAGTCCCTGGGGAGTAGGCGCAATAGTTCCGTTCCCGGAAGATGAATCCCTGATGATTGCCGGACTTGACATGTGGCAATTTGGCCGAGAAAAATCAGAGTTTATTGTCAAAGATGAACGGCTGGAAAAAAGGCTGGGTGTTAAGGAACTGCGAAGACCACCGGATTTCAGGGATTATAAGTCAGATAAAATCAATCATTCCATCAAAATTCCCGCTGTCAGATTTCCACGGTGGCAATATTGCCCATTTTGTGGCACGATGAGCAAATCAAATTATTATTCTGCTCAGGAAAGATGCAGCGGATATACCTGGCCACACGGGCGTTCCTGTACAGGGAAAAAATATAAGCGAAAACTAATTCCAGAGAGATTTATTGTTGTGTGTCCGGAAGGACATATAGATGATTTTCCTCTCATGGAGTGGGTGCATTATAACTCTGATAATCCGGAGACGCCATTCCCGGTCAAAGACACCTGTGTTCTCCGAAGAAGTACAGGTGGCATGTCTGCCTCTCTTTCATCTGTAAAATTTGAGTGCTCCTGTGGCGTTAAAAGGAGTATGGCAGGCGCAACCAACAGTGGGGCACTTGAAAGAATTGGTTACCGTTGCAGGGGGAGTAAGCCCTGGCTTGGTATTGAAAAAGATGACGATCATCCCTGTAACAGTCAGGGCCTTAAAGTCCTTCAGCGTGGGGGGACCAATATCTGGTTTGCAGATGTCAGAAGCTCAATATATATTCCGATTGACGCTGAAGATACTAATCGCCGCATCATATCTGTACTGAATGACTATTTTGAGAGGATAAATGCAAGGCGGGTTAACGGTGAAATAAGCAGAGAGTATATAGAAATGATTGCGGAAGTTAAAAAGGTTGACTCCCAGGATTTGTATGATGCGGTTATTAACAGGATTGAAAAAAGTGATGACATTGCTGAAGTTACCGAAGATATATCTGAAGAGGAATATCGCCTTGCTGAATACCGGGTGTTAGTGAAAAGCAGCGGCAGCGATAAACTCGAATTTCACTCAAAAAACTATTCAGTTCAGAAATACGACCGGATAATCCATAAATATTTAAAAAGTATTTCACTTGTACCCAAATTGCGCGAAACCCGCGCGTTTATTGGCTTCTCAAGGCTACAGCCTGATTATTCGATGAGCATTGCAGAGAAAAAGAAAATGATTCGTTTGCATGAGGGTGACTGGCTTCCGGCTGTCGAAGTGTATGGTGAGGGTATTTTCTTTGAATTTGATGAATATGCCCTGCACCAGTGGGCTGAGCTCCCGGAAGTGAGAGCAAGAATAGCTAAACTGAATGCGTCTTTTCAAGCCATAAACCGAAGACAGAATAACCGTGTTGCTCAGTTAAATGCCAGTTTTGTACTGATCCATACGTTTGCGCACTTACTTATTAACCAGTTGAGTTATGAATGCGGATACGGGAGTTCTTCCATCCGTGAAAGAATTTACTGCGATAAAACCGAGTCGGATATACAAATGTGCGGCGTTCTTCTGTATACTGCATCAGGGGACTCAGAAGGCTCTCTTGGGGGACTTGTACGCCAGGGGCAAGCCGGTCGGATAGAAGATACTATTGTTGCCGCAATCAGAAATGCTCAATGGTGCTCTTCTGACCCGGTGTGCATACAGTCGCTCGGGCAGGGGCCGGATTCCTGTAATCTGGCAGCCTGCCATAACTGTTCACTGTTGCCTGAAACATGCTGTGAGACTGGGAACCGGCTTTTGGACCGTGCATTGGTGGTTGGTACTCTGGACAAGCCATCCGTTGGATTCTTTTTCGGCCTTGGAGAAACAGAAAGTATTGAAAAATAGTAAAGCTCGCAGGTTCTTTGCAGATATCCAGAGAGGTGATCTATGAGGGCTGTCAGTCAGGAAGTTATTGATAAATTTCTTAAACAGGCAGATTGTGCCATGGAGGATGGAAACTTGGTCCAGCTTATTATAGCAGGATATGAGAATGATAAAGAACTGTTCCATGATGTTTTTCTGCAAAGTCGGCTTATATTAAACATGCGCGGTGAAGATATTCAGGTTTTGCTTAGAAGACTCTCTGAAATTATAAGCGAAGAAAAGGGCAGTGATTTGGTTTGCCTGAACTGTTTGAGATATTACATATGCTGCTGTGATGATGAAATAAAAAGTCTGATCCATGAAAGAGATATCTCTGCACAGGATCTGCTTTATTCCTATGAAAAACTAGTGGTAAAGTATAAAACTGAAGGAAAATTTTTTGATGATGTGCCTCCTCATATTGCAGTATCGCAATTTGAATCTTATGAGAGCGCATTTGGTTGCCTGATAGATACAATAAAAAAATATAAAATACCTTTTACAAATATGACTCCTGGGAAAAGGCAGGACCTGATTCAGATCCTGTCTCTAATAGTACAGAAAGAGAGTGCAACTGAAAAATTTGACAGTGTGTGTTATAAATTTTTTACAACGCATTATACAAATAATTGCTTTGTTATGAAACACACATGTGACTACTGGACGAAATTTGAAATTTACCGTGATTTAAATATTACTTATTTTTATTCGCAGGATCCTACTCAGAGGGATTTAGTCAAGCTGTTTGAAACTTCAGGCTTTTTGACAAGATATTGCAACAATGAAGTTGCCCGGTTTGATTTTGCGAGGGCTGAGAGTTACTGCGCCGAACTGGAAACATTTAAAACCCGTCAGATGCTTGAGTTTCTTTATGGCAGCGAGGACACTGAGTTTGAGTATCAGGCAGGTATTTTTAGAATCCGGGAACTGCTGGAAATAGCAAAAGCCCTTACTGAATATGCTGACAGAAATGATAATTTGTATTATGGGGAAAAACATTATCCCATATTGAAAATCGTTGGGTGTAGGCAATTGCTGAGGATGATTGGTTTATTGCCAACATCCGGGAGAAAGAAGTTAGTGGAACTGTTTTGTTTTGACCTGGACAAAGATAAGGATAAGGGGTATCATGCTGGCAATAAACTTCTCTTTCGGAGGGGAGACCTGATTTATTTATTACATTCCCGGATACAGACACCAACGCTTATAAAAGTCATTGATAAGATTCTGGCCAATGAGGTCGTTGTCAGATATCCGGAGAAAAAGAACCGGGGGATTTATTTTGAAGAATGTCTTGAACAATTTTTCAAAAATAATGCGATTCCATTCTGGAAGTTTTCCCGGAAAAACGGTGAGAAAATTCCTGAAATTGATGGGATATTTTTAATTGATAATATTGTTTTTCTCTATGAGGCTAAAGCCAGCATAAAGCCCGAGTCTTTTTTTGAGTCATTTAATTTTCTAAAGGACAGTTTGCTTAAAGCTCAGACGCAAATACGGGAACGTATGGATTTGCTCGAAACTGACACAGTGAGGCGACAGTTCATAGAAAAACAAACAGGGCTGTCTTTTGTAGGAAAAACTGTGCAGCCGCTAATAATCTGCAACCATATGTTCTTCTCGGGATACAGAGAACTTTCCGTTGATGAAAACCGACATATACCGATCATAGACTTTATATTGCTTAAGATGCTGATTACAGACAAAAAGGCCCCCGTATGGGAGCTTGACGAAAAAAACGGACGTTATAAGAAAAAGGAGCGACAAATATTAAATGGTGAAGATATCCGGAACTATCTCCTTAATCAGATATTATTAAAGGGAGATATTAAGATACAATACCAGCGTACACGATATGGAGTTGTTTTTCCTATATGCCCGCCTGTGGTTATAGATGATGAATTTCCTGTGAACGGTGAAGATGCAGAACTGTATTGATTATATTTATTTTGTACTTTGAAATATGGTCTCTGGATATAAATAAGCGTACTGCCAAGCAGTCTTATGGAGTGCAACCAGGCCAGTTTCCCGACTTGTTGCTGTCAACTGGAAAAACCAGCAGGATTTTGGCAAAAGTTGGCGAAGAGTTATAACAATTATGAGTAGAGATGGCGGTGGCGTTCCCCAATGGCAGATAAAAAACTCAGAGTGCTTGAACTCTTTTGCGGGGCCGGAGGATTTTCTCTCGGATTTAAACTGTATACTGAGAAAAGCTATCATCCGTATGAGATTGTCGGGGCACTTGACTGTGACGCCAACGCCATTGAGACTGTTCGTTCATCACTGATCCGGGCGGGTTATGAACCTGATAAAGCAAAGAAAATAACTATTTGTGGCGATATTCGTGAGGGCAGTGTTAAGCAGAGACTGTATGAAGCCTGTGCCGAAGCGGACATCATCATCGGCGGACCTCCCTGTCAGAGCTTTTCCATGATAGGGCCCCGCTCAGGCTCACCAGAAAAACAGGAAGAGAATGTAACGAATTATCGGAACGATCTCTTTGAGCATTACATTGAGGTTGTAGATCATTACAAGCCTCTTTATTTTGTTTTTGAAAATGTGCTTGGGATACTGTCCAAAAAGGATAAAAATGGTGTCCGCTATATTGAAAAAATAACTAAAAGACTGAAGGATGCCGGTTATTCTCTCCGGAGTTCAAAAGAAGCTATAACGACAGACTTTCTTATCCTCAATGCGGCAGACTATGGAGTTCCACAGCTGAGAGAGCGGGTTATTATTATTGGTAACAGGCTTAACAAGCTCAATCCCTTTCCCGAGCCCACTCACTGTCCAGTGGAACAGGTCGGAGACACCGGTTTGCTACCATATGTGACATTGCGGGATGCCATTGGTGATTTACCGCCTGTACTTCCTAAAATCACCACGACAGCTGCAGGTAAAAAGAAAAAGGGTGTTACTATATGTGAGGCCCGGAAACAAAAGATTGCACGGCGAAATATGAAACGTAACTGTGGGGCAGACCCGGCTGCGTATCACTGGGATGCTTTAAACCAAAGCCTATTCTCCGGGAATAAATCCAGGAGAAGTTTTCTTCGTTTTGTCATGTCCAAATCAGAAGACACTGAATTAACCGGACATATAGCCAGGGGGCAGCAACAGAGTGATATTATTCTGTTCAGATTTATGGAAGAAGGGACTTCTTCCAAAAGCTTTGGCACAAATGACACTCTTAGAAACCGGCGACTCGGAACACTGATCAAATATAAAATGGACAGTTTTGAGGATAAATATAAAAAACTGTCCTGGGACAAACCATGTTCCACGATCTTTGCCCATCTTACCAAAGATGGCAACCGGTTTATTCATCCGGATAGCAGACAGGGACGGACCATAACAGTAAGGGAGGCTGCCAGAATTCAGTCATTTCCCGATGACTATGTCTTTGAGGCCATTGGCAACAGGCGGTATACCTATATTGGCAATGCTGTGCCACCTTTGCTCTCAATGGCAATTGCCGACTCGTTGTTCCATGCGATGAATTCAGGAGAGTTGCAGGCTGCTGGAACGCAAACCGGGAATGACCGTGAAGCCACCGGTACCGACCCGGTTATTCAGGCTGAACTGCAGTGGACGTAAAATCTAAGGAAGCCCGCAGCAAAAACATGGCGGCGATCAAAAGCCGGGACACACGGGTTGAGCTTAAACTGCGAAAAGCTCTTTTCGCAGCCGGTTACCGATACCGGGTGAATTATAAAATTACAGGAAAGCCGGATATTGTCTTTGTGGGAAAAAAAGTTGCTGTGTTTGTTGACGGATGCTTCTGGCATGCCTGTCCGGCCTGTTACAGGGAACCGGAAAACAACCGGGAGTTCTGGCGCAAAAAGATATCCGGAAACAGGGAACGGGATCTGAAAGTAACCCGGGAACTGGAAGAAGCAGGTTGGTTGGTTCTGCGGTTCTGGGAGCATGAAGTCAGGAAAAATACAGAGCCAGTGATGGAAGTAATCAGAACAGCGCTGGCTGAACGATAACCCTGATGCCTTATGGAGTTGAAACGGAACAACGGCCATGAAGGCATTTTTATTTTATGATCACGGAGGTCGGGGTGTATGCCAATAATTCTGTCGCAGCGGGTGGATACAGGCTCGGATTATAATGATGTGCCCTTCGTTGTATATCATTTTCCAAAACGTTACCGGAGGCAGATTAACCCGGGGGATTTATTCCTGTATTATCAGGGGAACCGCGTAAAGAAAGAGCAGCGGTATTATTTTGGAACAGGCATAATCGGAAGGATTGAACTGTGCGAAGATGGTGAGCATTATAATGCCTGGTTTCTGGAAGCGAAACAGTTTACCAGACGGGTTCCTATTTATAATCCGGCGGGCGGGTATTATGAAAGCCTGGATTATACCAGTATACGCAAAAGTGAAACCCCTCCCTGGCAAAATTCAATCAGACCGGTGTCGGAAAGTGCTTTCAGTGCCATTTTGGCTGCCGCGGGCTTGCAGCGCACTGATGACCGGTACGGGGTTATTGAGAACGCGGAGAACCCGCTTCAGGCAATCAGGCTCCTGAATGAAACATATAAGGAATGCTCACCGCAAAAACGTGACCGGATGGTAAGCCTTCATATTGAACGGGGCACACGGATAACCAGTTCACTGAAAAAGCTTCTTGGGCCTTTTTGTCAGATATGCGGCGCCGAGGGATTTGTCAAACATAACGGTGACCGGTATATAGAAGCACATCATCTGGTGCAGATTGCACTGAGTGCTTCCAGTTCACTGTGCTCGGATAATGTAATTCTTGTATGCCCCAACTGTCACCGGGAACTTCATTACGGGCGTGATGTCGAAGTGGCTGACCGGGGAGATGAAATTCTGATCAGCCTTGGTAATGTGAGGGAGCGTCTGATCAGGAAAAACACCGTTGAGTATCTTGAAGACTGTTTGATCAATAATGCCACTGTTATTTAGTTCATAATATTCCCAGGGGGTAAGTACTCTGGCAAAAAACTATGCAATCAGGAAATTTTGAATGCAGGATAAACTCAGATGGATAAACGTGTGTAAATATTGATTGTTTTTACCCATGTTATATTCATACGGGAAGATTTTACTCATATCGGAAAGAGGATAATTCGGGCAGGAGAGCAGTAATTACTCTAAAATGAAGCCTGCTGTTCTGAGATCTTCCAGTACCGATATAGTATTATGAAGATTACCGCTGATTTCCGGCACCACATATCGCACTGTGGCATCGTCAAATATATACAGTAATGCATCCAGGAAGGCTTCTTTCTGGTCTTTGTTATTGTTAAAATAACTTAGGAAGTTCCCGCTATCGCCATTTCTTTTTGAATCAGATTTCATTTTACCTAATATATGAATGCATTTTACATATGCCTGAAATTCTTTTATTTGTCCCAGAAGCCGTGGCATTTTATCTGTCTTAAAAGATCTGTCGAGCTTAAAGAGCTGGGCAAAGTCAATGCTGATCTTTAACTGTAAGTTGTGTTTCGCAATAAGTCCGCACACCTTATCCATGTCATCAACCGATGTAATCAAAAAATCCGGACCGCGGCGCAATGTTCCGCACCGGTTCACCACTGCAATGTCAGTATGAGTGAACCTGCTGCGGATTTCATACTCGAAAGGCTGATAAAGTTCAAGAAATTTTTCAAGGTCAGACACGGTATTCTTTAAAGGAGGATAAATCTCAATAAGTTCGGGCTCTGCCGAACTTTGGGTTTGCTTTTTAATGAGATCGGCAAAAGTGATAGCCCATTCCCTGTTAAGCCATAACAAGGGAATACCGTTATGATGATTTTGTAAAACCGGACTGCATGCTTTCAGCGACGGTGATGAGAAGGTTCTTTTTCCGTAACCATTCTCTGTATTAAGAATATAGCGACCGGTTTCTTTTATCGCTTCAGTATCAAAGTGTGCCTCAGCAAGCCTGACATGGCTGGGTGCTTCCTGCGGAAAGGGATTGTCTGCATACTGGACTAAAACAAGGTGGCGGGTACCGGCAGGATTTACTGTTTGGTGCCGTTTTTCATTTAGGCTCAGATAGACCGGCCAGTATTTTTTATCTCCGGAAACCTGCCATAACCATGTGTACATCAATAAAATTTCCAGTTCCAGTTTGCGGTTAATTAGGAAGGGCAGATCTTTTACCCTCTCGTATAATGCATTGATTTCAAACAGGTCGTGATCGCTGGATTTACAGTCATAGTCACGTACCAGATCAACACGGTCATACTGACGATTATATTCAAATGCGCAATGCTGATCGAACCAGGCGTTAGTGTAATCTTCGGCAAATTTCATCAGATGGACGGAATAGTTATTGAAGGTGTCTTTAATCCATTCAATCATGACGCGGCCCAACTGAGGATGCTCTCCGAAAGTATAATTTGAATTTGTGTTCTTTCTTTTCGCAATGCTGACCATCAATTGAAGTATTTGTTCTTTGTGCTGCTGTATCCAGGGCAGCGTTGACTGGTAGGAATGCAGATAGCCATCAGCGAATGGTCCGAAGTCGTCTGGCTTGTAACGGAGAAGATAAGTAAGATCTGTTTTTAAGTGATTTTTCACTGACAGATCCAGTTGTTTACCATGTTTCATATAGCTGGAAAGAAGCCATTCAGCAGTGTCTCTGTCATACACTGCGAATTGCTTCTTCAGTTTTTCTGCTTTCTTCCATCGGTCGGCTTTGTCTTCATCCAGTTTTTGGGGATCAAGGTATTTCTCGAAATAATCGATAACATAGCTGATGCAGAGGCCCATATTACGCACCCGCTGGTCGAGGTCGAACTCATTTACAGCATCCTTGTTTTTTCTTTTTGCTAAGTATTCCTCTACCGAAAGATACATGGCAGCGACCCCCAATTATTATTAATGATCAATGTATACTGCCTTCAGGGGGGAATGTCCTGTTTCATTCGCAAAAATACTTTTTCATTGGCGGTTTAAAAAACATGCATGCGAAAAGAAAAACCGCCACAGAAATGTGACGGCTGATGCCAGGCCGGCAGAATGTCTTTTTGTAAGAGACGGCATTGTTGGCTGAATTACTTTGAGTACAGTTGATGAGCCACCGAAAAATCGATAGTATTGGATTTGGTCAGGTAGTTGTTGCTACAACAATCATACAACATTGCCGCTGAAAAGTTCCGTAACGGTCTGTGACGAAATATAACGACTTTCCATATCCGTGGCGTTTTGAAGCGTAATGTGGAGCCTTCGCACGACTACGAATCAAAAGGTCGCAGGTTCGAATCCTACCGGGCTTTACACTCGATTCTGATAAATAGTTCCTGGATCACTATAAGAAGTGAATCCAGGAACTGTTTTTTATTTGCGGTTGTGAGAGGAGAGTTGATTAAATATCCTAGTAAGCAATCTGTTTACGCAATTACTTATTCAAAGTTTCCAGGAAACTAGTAAGCAATTCTTTTTGTTCTGCAGTTAAGTGTTTACTTGCTTCCAGCAGTCGTTTGACATTTGGGTTAATATCGGAATCATCTTCTTGGAAAAATTCTGCAAGGGTAATGTCAAGAATTGTACATATAGAATCAAGAGTCTCTAAAGAGCATTTTTTACTACCATTCTCTATCCCGGATACAAAGCTTTGTGATACTTCGAGTTGTTCGGCTAGGGAATTTGAGGTGAATCCTTTAGATTTTCTTATTGTTTTAATTCTTTCGCCAACATTAATCATATTGTTATCCTCCAATATAATCCGACGATTATTGTAATTATAACCTGAATATGAAATAAAAAATCACTTATAAGTTATAAAATTATTGACTTGAAAACCTATAGGTGATAAAATTTAAATATAAATAGAACTGATAAGTTCTATTTTGGAGAGGTTAAGGAGGTGATACGAATAACATAGTTTCCCAAACCAAATCAAAAGCGAGGTGAGCAAACACGCAAAGCAGTATCGTCAGCCGGCAAGCAGGATACTGCCTGGTTCATTGTGCCCAAAAACAGGCACAAAAAGTACAAAACACATTTTTATTATAGCTCATTTACCAAATTTCGTAAACTATCCTGTTACATTCTCTAGTATCCTTCGCACTCGTTCGTAACTCATTTCTGATATGAAGGAGGAGTTCCCATGGATTTTTTAGTTGCCACCGGCGAGAGTTTTATTAAGCTCATTAATACCGGTGGGGAAACACTGGTCGGCATGATCACCGGGATTTTACCGGCGGCTTTAATTGCCCTGACCATTATGAACACCATCATTGCCCTAGTCGGCCAGGACCGGATCGAAGGCCTGGCCCAGCGGCTGGCCGGGAAACGGATTCTGGTTCGCTACTTATTCCTGCCGTACCTGTCGGCGTTTTTCTTTTCCAATCCCACCGCCTTTTTGATGGGGCGGTTTTTGCCGGAGCGATATAAGCCCGGCTACTACGAAGCGGTCAACTGCAGCACGATGGCGCCGCTCATGTGCTTCTTTCCCCATGTCAATCCGGCGGAGTTATATGCTTGGTTAGGCGTGGCTGACGGCGTGATGAAGTTGGGGCTGCCCATCGGGCCGCTGGCAGTCAGCGTCTTTTTCCTGGCCATGTTTACTACGACTTTAAAAGCCTTCGTCGTCGAGAAAATCGCCCATGCCTTAGCCAGGAAGAAGGGCCTCGACTGGGACAAGCTGGAGGCTAGGAAGGTAGGCCAGCCTATCGAGGAACCTTTGCTGTAAAGTGAACATAAAACAATAGAGGGGGATCGTACCTGTGAATCAACCAATTGTAGCTATTTCTCCCGGCCCACGGGGCTGGGGTGTACCCCTGGAAGTCATAATTCAGGACAAGCGCCGTAAGATTGTCTGCATTACCGGCGGCGGCATTCATCCGGTGGCCCAAAGGATTGCCGAACTGTCTGGTGGCGAAGCGGTGGACGGATTCAGTACCATCGTGCCCGATGCCGAGACTGCTTGTGTGGTCGTCAACTGCGGCGGTACGTTACGGTTGGGAATTTTCCCTAAGAAAGGGTTAAAGACAGTCAATGTGAATCCGGTCAGTCCGTCGGGGCCGTTTGCTGCCTACATTAAACCCGGTATCTATGTATCAGCGGTCGGACTGGACCAGATACAAGTCAAAAAGGAGGGAACCCCATGAGTCAGAACTTCGTTTTGTCGCTTTCCTCTGTGATTGGCCGGGTGGTCAGTACCTTCGTCCAGGCCGGACGGGAATCGGTCAAACTGATGCTTAGTACGGTATTACCGTTTATGGTGTTCGTCAGCGCCATTGTCGGCATCATCATGGGCAGCGGCCTCGGTCAACGCATTGCCGATGGACTGGCAGCTTTAGCCGGGAACCCCTGGGGCTTACTGGCCTTAGGGATGGTGTCGGCTATCCCAGTCTTATCACCTATCTTAGGACCGGGGGCGGTTATCCCGCAGACCATCGGTGTCTTAGTGGGCACCTTGATTGCCAGCGGCAAGATTCCGCCGCATCTGGCCTTACCGGCGCTGTTTGCCATTCACCAGCCGGTGGGGGCCGACTTTATCCCCGTGGGCCTGAGCCTGACGGAGGCGGAACCGGAAACCGCCGAAGTCGGCGTCCCGGCAGTGCTGTATGCCAAGTTTCTGGTGGCACCGATTGAAGTAGGGGCCGCCTTGGTTGTCAGCTTCTTTATCTATCAGTAGGAGGAAGTGGACTATGGATATCTACCGCACCGTAATTCAGTCTATCGGTCCCTACGCTTTGGACTTTCTCGAAACTGATGTACTGATTACCTTTTACCCTCAGGCCCCGGACGGGTTAAAGGACTACTGCTTGATTCTGACACCTACGGACTTAGCAGCCGACATTCAAATAGGGGATTATCTGGTATTGGGTGAGAAGCGGTATTTCATTACCGCCGTAGGCCCTGTTGCCAGTGAAAACTTATGCAACCTCGGCCATATCTCACTACGCTTTGACGGAGCCATTACCACTCCCTGGGCTGGTAGCATCCATCTGGCGGGCGGCAAACCTAGGGCCGCGAGTGTAGGCGAGACTCTGGCTATTGAGCGGGAAGCGTAGGGGAGGGAGGTAAGGCCGTATGAACAGCCTAAGCCTGGAAGCCCTGCTAGTCTATCTCTTTTTGCTCATCCTACTGCAGGGACTGCTCGGCATTTACCAACTGAAAAAGATTACCCGGACATTGGGACGACTGCAGAAGCTTGGTATTTGCGGCTGTGGGATAGCCCGACACTGGACGGGATGGCGGGTGTACTATCTGATTCTGGCTGACTCGACGGGGCGCATCCGCAGTGCCTACCGATTGAAAGGCATCAGCCTCGGTACTGATTTTGTGCCGGACAAACGGTTTATTTTTGGTGAAATTCCCGAACTGCTGGCCGACTATGGACAGCGGGAAAGATTAACCCTCCAAGAGACCGCCCAGCTTCGCGCCGCCGAAGAGGTTCATCGGAAACTGGCGGCATTGCAAGCCGTTCAGGCGGTCTAACACCAACATAAAGGAGAATCAACGATCATGAACCAGGAGAAATATCCGGTTACCTATGGCCGGAATCTGCTAACCATCTTAACTGACAGTAAAGAAAACTGGCTGATTGTCACTGATCCGGTCATCTGGGAGAAGCTGAAAGGACAGGTCAAACAAGACGCTATCCAGCTCTATTTTGTCACTACCATGGAGAAAAAGATCATGGACGAAGAAGTTAAAACCCTGTCGGGTTTTACGCAGGTGCTGGGCCTGGGTGGCGGTATGGCTGCCGATGCGGCCAAGCTATGGGCCACGGCTCATCAGGTGCCACTTTACCAGATGCCGACCGCCTTATCGGTCAATGCCTTTCTCTGCTACAAGACAGCCGTTCGCTACGACCATGTGGTTAAATATGAAGGCGATATTCTGCCCAAGGAGATTCTGATTGATTTTGATATCCTGGAGCAGGCGCCCCGCCATTTAAACCTGTCGGGCGTCGGTGATTTATTAAGCTGCCTGACCGCCAGCTATGACTGGAAGATCAATGCCTTAATCACCAAATCTCATGCCTTTGATCAGCGGATCTATGAGGAGACCCAGGAGATGCTGGCCCTGTTAGCTGAGTATATGGGAGATATTGTACAGAACAAAGAACCGGGCCTGCGCTTTATCGTCCGGGCCTATAAGGGAATCGCCGAACACAGCTACCGGATGCGGCATACCATGTGGGAAGACGGCTCAGAGCATAACGTTTTTATGAACCTGGAACGGATCACCGGCAGGCAGTTTCTCCACGGCCAGGCCGTTTGCCTGGGTGTCTACTTTATGTCGGCTTTCCAGGATAACCAGCATGAACGGGCGGTGTCGCTGATTCAGCGGTCGGAGATTGATATCCGGCCCCAGGCGCTGCAGGTTACGATCGACGATATACGGCAGGCGTTACTCACGCTGAACCAGTTTGTCCGGGATCAGAATATCCGTTATTCGATCTGCAATGCCAAAGAGGTTACAGCGGAGTGGGTAGAAGAGATCTTAGCGAAGTATCAACGGGATTTTCCCGTCGGATAAGGTAAGCAACCAAATACAAAATCAGTACCAATACATCACCGGGCAGGCGGATTGCCTGCCCGGTATAAGGAGGAGTACCGTCAGTGAAGATCATTGTCACCGATTCGTATGAAGCATCCTGTCGGGAAGCGGCGAACCAACTGTTGAGCGTTATTAAGGGTAATCCGCAAGCCTGTTTAGGTTTGGCGACCGGCGGGACAGCGCAAGGGGTGTATCCGCATCTGATTGAGGCGTATAAGCAGCAGGCGGTGAGCTATACAGAAATCCGGACGGTGAATCTGGATGAATATATCGGCCTAAAGCCCGATCATCCCCAGAGCTACCGCCATTATATGGATACATATTTCTTTGATCATATCGACATCAATCCGCTCAATACCTATATTCCGTCGGGTAGCCAACTGCTGCAGCCGGAGATCACCAACTTTAGCCGTATCCTGGAGATCTGGCCGCGGGATGTGCAGCTACTGGGTGTCGGGGTGAACGGGCATATCGGGTTTAACGAGCCGGGGGAAGTGCTGCAGGCCGGGGTGCATATCGCCACACTGGATGAGGCTACGATTAAGGCGAACGCCCGGTTCTTCACCAGCGAGGACGAGGTACCGAAGACGGCCATCACGATGGGCGTGGGCGATATTCTGCAGGCCGGGAAGATTGTACTGCTGGCCACCGGCAGCCAGAAGGCCGCTGTATTGAAGAAGCTGCTAGCCGGGGATGATGTCACTACGCAAGTTCCCTGCACGCTCTTAAAGCTGCACCGGGATGTGACGGTGATCCTGGATAAGGAACTGGCCCAGCAGGTGGGGGTAAGCTCCCGGTTTACTGAGTAAGCGGCGGGAGAGTGGAAACGCCGGAAGTTTAATTTGGAACATTCGCCCAAGAACATTGGTTGACAAGTCTAAGTCGGTATTGCATTATAGGTTGTTGTGCCTTATATGAAAAGGGAATCCTGCCAATCTATTGATGGATTGGCAGGATTTTGGCCGTTATTGGGAAATATATGATAAGAAGGTAGGGCCAGGGTTTTGCTTAGCCGGTTATCCTATGGGTGTGCGAGCCGGCGGCAGGAATGGGCTGATGAAAAGTGTGAAAAAGGAGTGGAAATATGAAACAGGCAATTTATATAGCAAGGATGCTTGTTGTTGTATCGGCTATCTGGCTTATGGGGGTAGTACCATGCTTAGCGGCAGACGCGGGGCAAGATCATTTGGGGAAATGGAGCTACACGGATGAGATAAGAAAGTTTGCCGATCCGATGACGGAGAATTTACTGCAAATGATTAATCAGGATAATTACGGCCAATTTAGCAAGGACTTTTCGCAAAAAATGAAAGAGGTCATTCCGGAGTCTGAGTATAAGAAGATACGGGACGATATCCAGACTAAATTTGGCTCCTATGCTTCCAAGGAATTTGTCAGTCTGGAAATCCGGGAAACCTATCTGACTGTTTATTATAAGGTTACGTTTTCACAAAGTGAAAAGCCTGTTTTGGTCAGAAGCGTTTTTGTTAAAGAAAATAATAAAATCCGTGTGGGAGGGTTTTGGTTAAGCCCCTTGTCATATGCGGGTAATAATGGGGAGCAGTGACAACAAAGTCATAGTAGAAATTCATTTTAGCCAGGAGAACAACAATTATGAAAAATTCTGCTACATACGAATACCATCACATGGGAATTCCTACCGATAAACCACAGGCAGGGGAACGATATAGTTCCACTTTCAAGATGTATACGACAGCTGGCCATAATGAATTTCGGATACAGTGGCACCGTTTTGAAGAAGGCTGCCCGTTACATCCTCTGGTACAGAGTGTACCTCATATTGCGTTTAAGGTGGACAGTATTGAAAAAGCAATAGAAGGCAAAGTTGTACTGTTAGAACCGTATTATCCTTTTGATAACTACAGAGTAGCCATCATTGAAGTAGAGGGGGCGCCTGTCGAGCTTATTGAAACCAGTCTTAGTGAAGAGCAGATATGGTGCGATTCCCATAATAATTCAGTCATATATCCCAATAAAGATTAACTATAATATAATCAAATCCCCACTCAGTGGTTCCCTAGACTCCCCCGATAGGTAGACAGGAGAAATATAAAACCTGTTGCCGAGAGGGGGAGTATTTTCATGCTATGAAAGAGTCAATATAGCGGTGAAGAAAAGTTGGCAATCCTAGATGAGTTTGATCAAGGGACTGGCCATAAACCGGTGGCGACTTTACAGGTTAGCTGTAAAGTTGTTATGTGCAAAGACTCTTTACAACCTCATATTTCAAATTTTATTCCTATGAGCTTTTCGCTCAAAGCCCATAGCCGTTGAGCCAGTTGAGCATCAATTGCCCACGGACGTACGCCAAACGGGCTGGTACTGTCAGAGGCAACCGTTATGGCTATGTCACAATCCTCGCAATAGACGCCACCCATGTCATCTAATTGCGCACTTGTTGCACACCAGACACTGGTCGCAGCCCCTTGCTCCACCGACTTATATTGAGCGTTAGTTTCATCAGAGGTGATAAGCCCTTGCGAGTTTTTCACCGGTTGCGGTTTAAGCTCTGAGGGGTCTAAATCACGGCCTAAATCGGTATCAGGCACTAAGCCCGGATGCACGGCAAAAGCCCGAACGGCGTAGTCTCTTCCGCGTTTGTCGAGTTCGAGTGCAAACAAGCTGTTTGCTGATTTTGACTGGGCATAGGCGGTGAATTTGTTATATTCCTTGTTTTCAAAGTTGGGGTCAGCAAAATCAACACCACCGAGACGGTGTCCGCGTGATGAAAGCGCAACGACTCTCGCGCCATGTGCTCTTACTAATGCCGGCCAAAGCCTTGCGGTCAGTTGAAAATGTCCCAAATGGTTTGTTGAAAACTGTGATTCAAAACCGCGTGAATCACGCCTAAGCGGGGTAAACATCACCCCGGCGCTATTAATAAGCAGGTGCAGCGGACGGTTGGTAGCTAAAAAACGTGCAGCAAAATCATCAATCGATGTAGAGTCCATCAAATCAGTTTTTTCAAGCTCTACATGGGGGATTCCCTCTAAGGCTTTAAGGGACTTTTCCGGCGAGCGGGCGGGTACAATCACGGTGGCGCCTGCGTTGGCCAGGGCACGGGTTGTTTCGAGACCTATACCGGAATATCCTCCTGTCACAATAGCTATCTTCCCTGTAAGATCACAACCCTTGAGGATTTCTTTGGCGGTTGTCTGGGGACCAAAGCCGGAATTTATCGGTACTTGTTTCGTATATTCCATTGGTAGCTACTCCTTTAATTTCGGATTTAGCAAATCAATTTTCTTCCCGGATAACGCGCCGTATCCGGCTGAGCGATACTGGCGTAATGCCTAAATAGGAAGCAATATGGGTTTGGCTAACCCGTTTCTCGATATGGGGATAAGTCTTTTTTAAATCGAGATAACGCTCAGTAGCGCTTTTGGTAATCAACGCATTTTCTCTTAGTATTTTATTGTTCAAGGACTGTTCCAGTATTCTTGTGTAATCCAAGAGAACATGAATATTATTCTGTAAGGTTTCCTTTAACACTTGGCGGTCGAGTACCAACGAAACACAGTCCTCTAATGCTTCAAAACTGCATACACTGGCCTTTTTCATTGTTAAAAAGTCAGAACCGTAATAGGTGTTTTCAAAGATAAATAAATTAGTTACGTCCACACCCTCAACGTTTAAAAAGAAAACCCGTATTAGCCCGGACAATAAGATGCTCGGCTCATAGCTGTCTTGTCCCGCTACTATAATTAAGTCTCCTTTTTTATGCTTCCTTATTTGGCCCGTGGATAAAAATCGATCTTTGATAGCATCATCAGTCATTAGCGGCAAATCTGATACATTGTTTTTTAAATATGGAAGGTCTGTTTCTTTCATAGCTGCTCTATCCTCCTAATCTTATTGTATCTAAATCGCCGTTCTTTTCCTTATCATAGGATAAGATTTTATAAAAAACATTATTTTTTCCAGTTTTATCCGGGAAAGGTTCTGTGGCAAGGTGAAATTGAAAGGAGAAAGGGTGTATTACGTAGAATGACCAGGCATAGCGAGAACCTGCATGTGCATTCTTGGGCTAAAAAAGGAGCATGGCAAATGAAATACGAATGGAAAAAGGAAGAAAAACAATTATACCTGCCTAAGACCCTTCCGGAATTAATTACGGTCCCCAAGCAAAAATTCTTTATGTTAAAAGGGAAGGGGAATCCGAATCGGGATTCCTTTGCTGAAGAAGTAGGTGTTCTTTATTCATTGGCATATGCTGTTAGAATGATGCCCAAACAAGGCTATACTCCCGAAGGATATTTTGAATATACGGTCTATCCCTTAGAGGGATTATGGGATTTAACGGAAGAGGGAAGAAAGTCCGCAACGTTGGACAAGGACGAGTTTCTATACACCATCATGATTCGACAGCCCGATTTTGTGACCCAGGATGTTGCTGACAAGGCCTTTGAGCTTGTAAGAAAAAAGAAACCGCATCCATTACTGGAGCGTGTGGTATTTGATACGATGGAGGATGGCTTATCAGTACAAATGCTTCACCTAGGTTCATATGATAATGAGCCTCAAAGTTTTAACCTGATGAGGGACTTTATAGCAAAAAACAATCTTGAAATAACATCTTTAAAGCACCGGGAAATTTATCTTTCCGACGCGCGAAAAGTTGAACCGGCTAAATTAAAAACCGTTTTAAGGTATAGGGTTAAGCCCATAGCGTGATACAGGGAAAGCTGTAAAATAAATAACAAACAAATCGAATGAACCGTCCCTCTGGATGCGGAAGAATGATGAGAGGGTTGTGCTTAATACTAATTAAACGGATATGTCGGGAGGGAGTTTCATGATTCAGGGGATATGCCTAGGTAATATTATGGTTGACTGCGGCGATGAAATAAAGCTATGCGAATTCTACCATCAATTACTTGGCTGGGAAAAACGAAACATGTTTGGACGGCCTGCCTTATGTAGTGGAACTGGGATTGTATTTCTGTTTATGGAAGAAGCGGATTATGTGCCACCTGTCTGGCCGGAAGAAAAAGAAAAGCAGCAAAAACAAATGCATTTCGATTTTCAGGTGCCCGATGTTGCCGCAGCAGTTGAATACGCTAAATCCCTCGGCGCGATTGAGGCAACATCCCAATTTGGCGGTCGTGAGTTTGTTACAATGCTAGATCCTGCCGGACACCCGTTTTGCCTTTGCGCCGAAGATAATATGGCTTAATATAATAGGCACTTGAAGTCTCGGGAGAGGTGATATTGATGAGTCATAGAATTGAAACAAAAGTATCCATAACTGCACAGGGAACATGCCTGGCGCGGACAGTATCCTATTATGAAAAGGATTCTAATTACAAAAGCGATGATTATGTTGCTCCGGTCATGGGACCTCCATTTCTTGGTTTCCTGGCTAAACATGACTTTTCCCGGAAGCTGTTAAAAAATTGCTTCCTTAAAGCTCCGGGGAATTATGAATATTTGATTGCCCGGACCAAATTCATTGATGCGATGTTTAAGAATATGGGCGGGAATGTTGAACAAATCGTCGTATTTGGCGCCGGATTTGATTCCCGGGCGATTCGGTTTCAAAAGGAATTAAAAAACGCGACGGTATTTGAACTTGACGCTCCGGTAACCCAGCAAGCTAAAAGAGAGAGAATTAGGGGAGCCAACATTCAGCTTCCGGAGAATCTAAAATTTATTTCTATTGATTTTAACAAAGAAGCCGTCTCGGAAAAGTTAGATGAAGCCGGTTTTAAACAAAATAAGACTTGCCTTTTTCTGCTTGAAGGGTTAACGATGTATCTTAATCAGACGTCTATCGATCAAACCTTTCAACTGATTGATCAATATACAGGGCAAGACAGCCTGATTATTTTTGATTATGTTTCTGCTTCGATGGTTAGACAAGAACAGCTTCAAAATGATCCTCAGGTTATAAAACATTATCAGGTTCTTGCTAAAGCCGGTGAGAAACCCGGTTTTGCAATTGATGGACATATTCAGGATTTTTTAGCAAAATATAATTTAGCTTTAATGGAAGAATTGGATTCGGTTAAACTGGCGGAAAGATATTTTGGTGAAGAAGATTTAGGACTACTTGCTAAAAAATTTAGAATTATAACGGCAAAAAAGTCAGGATAATCAAGTAAGTGCTATTAAGCTGGCCGTTCGGCGTATGGAGTTACGGGGGCGGTCCTTTTGAATCGATATTTGGTGCGTGTTAAAAAATTTGAAGTTGTAGGTTTGGCGGGGTAAGAGTAAAAATCAAGCAAATGTTCACCTGGATTTAAAAGAGGCGGCATCTGGTGTTTTAGACCGGATGCCGCCTTTTGGGCTGTGACAAAGTTTAATTTGATCGTTGTTTAGCAAGGCCGTTGCTTGTTAGAGCAAGTAGGCCCTTAGGCACTTAGTTTTTGAATAAAATCTCCAACATCCTTGATACTCAGGATTACACTCTTGGTAAATGCCCGATCGACTGTTTTATTGGTCATTTTTACTTTTATATGAATGGTTAGTTCACCCATGACCTCTTGTAATTCGGTTAAAAATTGATCGTATTTTTCTTGTTCTGTTCCGGTAAATTGACAGTCATTGTAGGCAATAAAATTGGTAGAAACTGTGTATTGGATAACAAAGTCGGTATGGTTCCCGGTAATGATAAGTTTATATAGTTTCATTTCCATCCTCCAGAAGTAGTTATAGTTTGCTTGCAATAAATATTAAGCAAAATCCATGCCAACATACTATACAGGCTGCTGTCTTACCGTTCTTGAGCAACAAGCGCTGCAGCGGGTTCCTAGTGTTTTCCTTTGCAGGTGTAGTGTTTGTATCTTGGCTTCCTTGTTGAAACAGTTAGGTTGGATCTGTTTTGCGGCAGGGTTTACTGACAAGTTTTGCGCGACAGTTACTAGGATTGCCTCATTTACAAGCTCGTTGCAGGGGATTACGGGCAATATTCAGAACACCGTATCACTGATCGCGCTTGCGATGGAGCAGTTAAATAAATTAAGCGCCATAGCTGATGCCAGTCAGGGCAAGTTGAACCAGTTGGTTGAGCTAGTCCGGTTTATGGATAAAAGCAAATAAAGCTACATAAACAAGTCTCCCGGTTTTGACTGTCCGATCAAGCCCGGGAGACTTGTTTGCGTTTATGGGAACCCGGTTGAGGTAAGAGCAAGATTTATAAATAAGTAGGCAAGGATTAGTAATGTAAACCGGAGAAAATAATTCTATAATAAAATAAATTAGAATATTAAAACAATTGCCATAAGGACTCAAGGAGGTCGGGATGAAAAACGTTTTAGAATTTAAGGCCATTACCAAATACTTTCCCGGAGTCAAAGCGCTGGATGACATCAGTTTTACGGCGGAAGGCGGCGAGGTACTGACTTTTCTTGGTGAAAATGGCGCCGGCAAATCGACCTTGCTTAAGGTGTTGAACGGAGACTATCAGCCGACCTCCGGGCAATACCTGCTAAATGGGGAAGTACGGCATTTTTCCAATCCCAAGGAGGCCATTGAAGCCGGCATCAGTGTGATTTATCAGGAACGGCAAATTTTGATGGAGGTAAGCGTTGCCGAGAATATATTTGTCGGCCGTCTGCCGGTAGGGAAGCTCGGGCTGGTTGACCGGAAACGGCTGAATCAGGCGGCAAAAAAAATTATCGATGAATTTGGTCTGCCCATTGCTCCGGACAAAAAAGTGAAGGAGCTCAGCGTGGCCCATCAGCAGATGGTTGAAATTATGAAAGCCTATAGCCGGGAATTAAAGGTCATCGCCTTTGACGAGCCTACGGCCAGTTTGTGTGACAGTGAGATTGACATATTGTTTAAGATCATTGAAAAGCTAAAACAGGAAGGGAAAGTCATTATTTATGTATCTCACCGGATGAAGGAGCTGCGCCAGATTGCCGATAAGGTGGCTATCTTTAAAGACGGCCGGTTTGTCAAGCTTGTCCGGCAGCAGGAGGTAAGCGAACAGGAGATGATCCGGCTGATGGTGGGCCGTGATCTGGGCGATGTGTTTAAGGAGCTTAACCGCAATACGGAGCTTGGCGAAGTCCTGCTGGAAGTAAGGAATCTCTGCTCCGACCGGGTAAGGCAAATATCTTTTCAATTACATAAAGGCGAAATACTGGGGTTTTCCGGGCTGGTGGGAGCCGGGCGGACTGAAGTCATGCGGGCCATTATCGGTGCCGACCGGATAAAAGCGGGGGAAGTGCTGCTGGAAGGCAAGCCTGCTTTCAGTCAGTCTCCCGGCGAAGCCATTCAAAAAGGGATTGTGATGGTGCCGGAGGACCGGAAGACACAGGGCATTCTGCCGAACATGACGGTAGGGGCAAATATCAGCATCTCTATTTTGGGCAATATCTTAAATTCCTTTCATCTGATTCAGGAAGAAAAGGAAGCTCTTATTATTGAGGAAAATATCAGGCTGCTGAATATAAAAACCCCGCATGCAGGCAAGAACATCGTGGAATTAAGCGGCGGGAATCAACAAAAAGCTATTTTAGCCCGCTGGCTGATAACCGAACCTAAGGTCCTGATTCTGGATGAACCAACCAAGGGGATTGATGTGGGGGCCAAAGCGGAATTTTATAAATTGATCTGTGACATTGCCCGGCAGGGAGTAGGGGTATTGCTGATTTCTTCGGAGCTGCCGGAAATTATCGGGCTTAGCGACCGGATTATCATCATGAAAAACGGCAGAATGACCGGTGAGGTAAGCCGGGAGGAAGCGGCCGAGGATAAGCTTCTGGCCTATGCCATGCTGGACGAGGGGGAAAAACAGTATGCTTAAATGGGACCATATCACGCAAAAAATCGAAACAGACAAACTTGGCCTGATCGTTGCTTTAGTGGCCCTTGTCATTATATTTTCATTCTTTAACAGCAATTATCTCAGCAGCGCTAATCTGATCAATATCTTAGTAGCCGCTTCGCTGCCGGGGCTGGTGGCTATCGGGGAAACCTATCTGATTATTGCCGGTTTATGTGATTTGTCTACCGGGTCGGTGGCGGCGTTTGCCAGTGTGCTGGCGGCGGTATTGATGCAGAAGGGGCTTAGCTTCTTTCCCATGCTGCTGGTGGTCATCGGCGCCGGTATCCTGGTTGGCTATATCAATGCCTGGGCTGTTAACAAGATCAAGCTGGAGTCCTTTATTGCCACTCTGGCCACCATGTCGATCTTCCGGGGCTTTGCTTACATTATTTGCGACGGCAAACCGGTTTATATCATGGACAGCACTTTTATTGATTTTGGCAAGGAGCGCATACTGGGCCTGCCGATTCCGGTCATTATCCTTTTGCTGGCCTTTCTGCTGTTTGGTATTATTCTGGCCAAAACCCGGTTCGGGCGCAGTGTCTATGTGGTGGGCGGCAGCAAAAATGCGGCTCGCCTGGCAGGCCTGGACCCGGAGCGGATTACCAATGTGCTGTTTATGCTGACAGGCGCCTTGTCGGCCCTTGGCGGGATCATTCTGGGAGCCAGAATGAGCTCAGGACAGCCTGCGGCCAGTGTGGGGCTGGAGTTTGACGCCATTACGGCTGCCGTGCTGGGCGGCACGGCCTTCACCGGCGGTGTGGGAACCATCTTCGGCACCGTGCTCGGGGTGTTGATCCTTCAGGGCTTTAATACCGGGCTGATTATGTTGAACGTTCCTGTATTCTGGCAATTTGTTGCCCGGGGGATGCTGCTGTTCATTGCGCTGGCCTTTGACTTCCTGCGTAAGAAAAACCGGGAAAAGAAGCTGCTGGAGCAGAGTATGGCCCTGCTGGAGCAGAAGGAACCGCCGGTGAAAACAACTCCGGCCTAAAGAGAGTCTTGCGGATAGTCGGTTATCAGCAGGGAGGGGGAGATAGGGCAAGTTTTAAACCGGGTGGACGAATATGCTATAGAGGGGGAGCGTGCAGGATGAAATTTAAAAAACAGATGGCTGTATTGCTGGGGACTTTACTGGTGAGTACCTTGCTGTGGGGGTGCGGCTCAGGTTCGGGTGATCAGGGGAAAAGTGCCGGCGGCGACAAGAAGAAGCTGGTGATTGCCGGCATTTATAAGGCCGGTGATCAGGTCTGGTTTATCGATGAAGGCAAAGCGGCGGAAAAAGCGGCTAAAGAAATGGGAGCTTCCGATTTTCTGTTCATTGATGCCAAGATGAATCCCGATACCTATTTGCAAGCGATTGATAATGTAATCGCCCAGAAGGTGGATGGGGTGGTTACCTGTATTCCGGATCAGAAGCTTTCCAAAGTGACGGTGGAAAAATTAAAACAAGCCGGCATTCCTGTTGTAGCGGCCGATGATGCGCTGCAGGATGAAAGCGGCAAGAAGCTGGCGCCCTGGGTGGGCATCAACGCCTACAAGATTGGTCAGGTCAACGGGGAATGGATGGCCAATTATGCGAAAACCAATGGTTTTGACAAAGACAATCAGGCCGGTCTGTTAATCCTGACGATGGATACAGTGTCCAGTTGCGTGCCGCGGACGCAGGGGGAAGAAGAGAAGTTTAAGGAACTGCTGCCCGGATTTAGCGGTGACCGGATTTTTAAAGCGGACTACAACGGGGAAACGGATAAAGGCTTCAACGGAGCGGCAGCCATCTTTACCGCTCATCCGGAAATCAAGAAATGGATGGTTATGACGGCCAATGAGGAAGGCGCGGTTGGGGCGGTTCGGGCGCTCGAGCAGGCCGGTCTGGATAAAAGCTCCTGCGTAATCGGTCTGGGTGGCTATCTGGCAAAAGACGAATTCAAGAAGGAATATTCGGCAATGAAAGCGGCCACCTATTTCTCGTCCGATGCGGTGGGCGGCACTTCGGTAAAAGTACTGATGAATTACATACTGAAAAAAGAGGAAATGCCGATGGAAACTGCCGTGGATGCGGCTATTGTAACAAAGGATAACTATAAGCAGATTATGGGGAAAAACGCGGAATAGTTATATATACAGGTAAAGGGAACCGGCGCCCAGAGTGCATGGGCGCCGGTTTTTAAATGATCTTTTGAGATACACAGGGAGGCTGGCGGTTATGATCGACAAAATACGGTTTAAGCAGATGGACGCGCTGCGGCTGGAAAATGAATGGCTGCGGATTATTGTCATTCCGGCCTTAGGCGGCAAGGTGGCGTCGATGTATAAAAAGGATAAACAGTTTGAGCTGCTTTTTCAGCATAAAGAGGAGGCTTACCAAAAGCCCGGCAAGTACGCGTCGTTTGCCGAGTATGATGCCGCCGGCTTTGACGATGCCTTTCCTTCGATTGACGGGGGCAAGGTATGGGTAGGGCAGCAGGAACTGGAGTATCCGGATCACGGTGAAATATGGACCGCCGATTTTTCTTATGTCATTGAAGGCGATGATCGCGTAAGCCTGACCTATCAAAGCCCGGCTTTTGGCTACCGGTATCGGAAGCAACTGACTTTGCAGGATAAGACACTGCGGCTTCACTATCATATCACCAATCACGGGGCGGCTATGTTCCCGTGTATTTGGGCGATGCACTGCCTGCTGCGCTGTGAAGAGGATATGGAGCTTGAGTTTCCGCCGGGAACGCAAACGGTGCTCAATGTCCAGGACAGTGCGAGCTTAGGTCCTGCCGGGCAGCTTCATTCCTATCCGGTCACCCGGAACCGGGACGGCAGGCAATACCGGCTGGACCGGGTATTGCCCGCGACGAGCGGCACCACGCAAAAATACTATACCTGCGGCCGGGTCGCCGAAGGGCGGTGCGGGGTGTACTATCCGTCGCAGCAGGTGCGGTATCAGGTGGTATTTGATAAAGAAAAACTCCCTTATGTCGGTTTCTGGGTAACCGAGGGAGGCTTTCGCGGTGATTATAATTGTGCGCTGGAACCGGCTAACGGGTATTACGACGCCATTGATATCGCCAAGCGGAATCAGGCCTTATATTGCCTGGCGCCGGGCGAGACCCTGTCGTTTGAACTGGCCATGAATTTGGACTGACCGCAAGGGACCCGCTGATTAAATGAGCCTGCCGGCCTGGCGAGAGATTTTTTCGGCTGGCAAGGAAGTAAAACCGCAGGAATAGCGGTCCCTATTTCAAGGTTTTGCTGACGCAGCCAGACGGAAAAAGATCCGCCAGGATGTGCAGTGTGAATTAATCAGTGGTTCCCAAGGCTAAAAGGGGACCTTGCGAAATTCGGTCGGGGTATTTTTGGTGTGCTGTTTGAAGCAGGTAATAAAGTTAGCCTCGCTGTTGAAGCCGGTGGTAAAGGCGATTTCCTTAACGGACAAACCGGTGGTTTTTAAGAGATCCTTGGCGCGGTTAAGGCGGACCATGGTGACATATTCGTAGGGTGAATAGCCGGTGGTTTTTTTGAATAGCCGGCTGAAATAGTAGACGCTTATGCAAAGATGGTCGGCTAAGTCATTTAGGGAAATTTTCGAAGAATAGTTGGCTTTGATATAGGTGATCGCCTTGATCATCGGGTGGTCCTGATCAGTGCTGCCGGTAGGATATTGGGAGGCTACGCCGTAGAGTTCGGCCAGCAGGCGCTGTATCTGACAGGAAACCAGATGCTCATTTAATATTTGGCTGTTTTGCAGCAGCTTAAAAATATCCTCCAGACAGTCCGGAATTAACGGCGAACCGTGCAGCGGCAGGACGCAGCCCGAGCGATTATAGATCAGGTTAAAGTATTCGGTGCAGATATTGCCGTCGATGTGGCACCACAGGGTTTCCCAGCCGTCGGTACTATAGGCGTGCGGACGGTAGCAGTTGAGCAGCACGATATCGCCGGCTCTGGCGGTGACCACTTTGTCATCAAACCAGACCGTTCCCTCACCGGCGCGGACATACATGAGTAAAAAGCTGTTGTAAGACTGACGCTTGAGGTGATAATTACTGTCGCAATAAAAGTGTCCGGCGCAAATCACGTAGAAAAGAATGGACCTGGCCAATTGGCTGGGAGTATAAAAATAGGCCTGGGAGTGGTCTAATACTCCCCTTTCAATGACGTGCATGGTATCACCCTTCCTGTAATTGAGGCAGCGATAACTGTACATAACTGACAATAAGCTAATCCTATTATACGATAAATCGACAGTGAAATGAATGGATTTGTACGCGCTTATCCGGTGGAAAAAGAAAAATAATAAAGGGCAATATTTATGAACTAATGGGCAAGTAATAGTAATGATTACTGGACTTTATGCATTTATAATGAAAGCAAAATAGTAAAATAATTGGCTGCGGGAGGCGCGATCATGCAAAAGGATTGCAACGTAGAGATCCGGGAGGAATGGGTGGAGATTCCTACCTATCCGGTGGGGAAACCGGATAAGAATCCGATGTTTTTGGAAAAACGGGTATACCAGGGCAGTTCGGGAAAAGTGTATCCTTATCCGGTGATTGATAAAATATATGACGAAATAACGACTAAGCGGTACAAGGCAGTTTTTTTGGAAAACCGGTATTTGCAGATTATGGTACTGCCGGAACTGGGCGGCAGGATACAACGGGCGCTGGATAAAACCAACGGTTACGATTTTGTCTACTACAACCGGGTGATTAAGCCGGCACTGGTGGGGCTGGCCGGCCCCTGGATTTCCGGTGGTATTGAATTCAATTGGCCGCAGCATCACCGGCCCAATACGTTTGGACCGGTAGAATATGAGATCAGGGAGAATGATGACGGCAGCAAGACGCTGTGGGTCAGTGAAATCGACCGGATGTACGGCACCAAGGGGATGGCCGGTTTTACCCTTTATCCCGGCAAGGCATTTCTGGAGATTACCGGCCAGTTGTACAACCGCACCAACCAGCCGCAGACCTTCCTCTGGTGGGCAAATCCGGCGGTGGCGGTCAACGAGCATACCCAGTCGGTTTTTCCGCCTGATGTGCACGCTGTTTTTGATCACGGAAAACGGGATGTTTCCAAATTCCCGATTGCCACCGGCGTGTATTACAAGATGGATTATTCGGCCGGAGTGGATATCTCCTGGTACAAAAACATTCCGGTGCCCACCTCCTATATGGCACAGCATTCGGACTATGATTTTATCGGCGGCTATGACCATTCGGTAAAAGCGGGCATTCTACATGTGGCCAACCATCATATTTCACCGGGCAAGAAGCAGTGGACCTGGGGCTGCGGTGATTTTGGCAAAGCCTGGGACCGCAACCTGACAGATGGGGACGGCCCGTATGTGGAATTGATGACCGGGGTATTCACCGACAATCAGCCTGATTTTAGCTGGCTGCAGCCTAACGAAGAAAAAACGTTTACACAGTACTTTATGCCTTACAAGGAAATTGGGGTCGTCAAAAACGCCAATACCCGGGCGGCTGTCAGCCTGGAACTGAAGGATGGCAAGGCTCTTGTTGGTGTATATGCCACAGCCTGTTATCCGGCTGCGCTGATTGAGCTAAGCGGCGAAAAGCTATATTTGTCCTGCCGGGCCGATTTGTCGCCGGCGAAAGCCTTTACGGCAATGGTCGATATAGCGGGAGAAACGGAGCAGGGACTGCAGCTGCGCGTCATGGCCGACGAGCATACGGAACTGATCGCCTATCGTCCGGAGCAGGAAGGTTTACAGCCACCGCCGGCTGCGGCCAGGGCCATACCGGCCAATCCCCGGAGCTTGCCGACCACGGAAGCCTTATACCTTGCCGGTCTGCATCTGGAACAATACCGGCATGCCACGTATGAGCCGGACCGGTATTACCTGGAGGGACTGCGGCGTGATCAGGAAGACCTGCGGCTTAATAACGCCTATGGCGCTTTATTGCTGCGCCGGGGCCAGTTCGCGGCAAGTGAGAAGTATTTCCGGGCGGCTGTTAAAACGGCTACGCGGCATAACCCCAATCCCTATGACGGTGAGCCTTATTATCATCTGGGCCTGGCTTTGCGGTATCAGGGCAAGCTGAAGGAAGCCTACGCCGCCTTTTACAAATCGGTATGGAATGCTGCCTGGCAGGATGCGGGCTATTATGCACTGGCGCAGCTTGATTGCATCAACAGGGATTATGAAACTGCGCTGGCCCATTTGGAGCGTTCACTGGTGCGCAATTACCACAGTTGCCGGGCCCGCCTGTTGAAAACTGCGGTGCTGCGGACCTTAAACCGCCGGGAAGCGGCGGAAAAGCTGGCCCGGGAGACGATAGAGCTTGATCCGCTGGATTTTGGTGCCTACTATGAGAGCTATTTGTTGGCTGGTGCCAGCGGGGATGAAACAAAAGCTGCTGCTCTGGACGGAAAGCTGACGGCTATGCTGGGGGACCGCGAGCATAACTATCTGACTCTGGCGGCGGATTACGCGGCGGCAGGCTTCCTGACAGAAGCGGTGCAGGTACTGGAGCGTCTGGCCGGACAAGAGCGTGACGAACATGAAATTTCACCGATGGTATATTACTATTTGGGATATTATTATGAACAACTGCAGTCCCCACAGGCGGCAGATTACTATAAGCTGGCGGAAAACGCCAGCCCCGACTATTGTTTCCCTAACCGTCTGGAGGATATTGACGTGCTGCAGGCCGCCGGCAAAGCTCTGCCGGCGGCTGCCAGAGCAGCCTATTATCTGGGGAACCTGTGGTATGATAAAAAACAACCGGAGCGGGCGATTGCCTGCTGGGAGGAGTCCGCAGCGAGCGAGCCGTCATTTGCCACGGTTCACCGGAACCTGGCGCTGGCCTATTATAATAAACGGCACGATGCGGCCCGGGCCCAGGCAGCACTGGAAACGGCGTTTTCGCTTAATCCCGCTGATGCGCGGGTGTTTTTGGAGCTTGACCAACTGTACAAGAAGCTCAACAGACCCTGGAAGGAGCGGCTGGCTCTATACCGGGAGCATCAGGACTTGATCCAACAGCGGGATGATCTGTATATTGAATATGTTACGCTCATTAATTTGTCCGGTGACTTTGAAAAAGCGCGGCACCTATTGGCCGCCAGGCAGTTCCACCCCTGGGAAGGCGGCGAGGGCAAGGTGACCCGGCAGTATGTGTATGCCCAGGTGGAAATAGCCAAGAACAACATCGGCCGGCAGGAGTTTGCCGAAGCGGTTAAGCATCTGGAACAGGCGCTTGTCTATACGGAGAACCTGGGAGAAGGCAAGCTGGCCGGAGCCCAGGAAAACGATATTTATTACTATCTGGGTTCCGCTTACCGGGCCATGGGGCTTGACGGCAAGGCCGAAGCCTGTTATCAACAGGCCTCCGGGGGTTTGGAGGAACCGGCCAGCGCCATGTTCTACAACGATCAGCCACCGGAGACCATTTTTTATCAGGGGCTGGCCTTATTGGCACTGGGAAATGATAAACAGGCCCAAAGCCGGTTCAACAAGCTGATTAACTATGGTGAAGCCCATTTGTATGATGAAGTGGCGATTGATTATTTTGCCGTGTCTTTACCCGATTTTCTGATCTTTGATGAAGATCTGAATAAGAAGAACCAAGTACATTGCCGTTACTTGCTGGGGTTGGGCTACCTGGGGCTGGGCCAGGCCGTGCTTGCCAAGGAGCAGTTGACTATGGCCCAGTCTTTGGAGGTCAGTCATCAGGGCGTGCACACGCATTTGAAGATGCTAGCGGCGCTGCTTGCTAAGTAAAAACAGCTATATGAAAAAGAAAATCCTGCGATCCTTGTGGAGGGCAGGATTTTTGGCTTTGTTGTTTTGTTGTAGGGACAACAAGAGGATTAAATGGGTTGCGACCGGTGCCAGTTAACGTTGCGGGATTTCAGCCGGACGGATATGCCAGATGGCATCGGCATATTCCTTGACGGTGCGGTCGCTGGAGAAGCGGCCGGAGTGGGCAATATTCTTGATGGCCATCTGCCAGCGGGTGTGTTCGTTCCGGAACAACCGGTCGATTTTGGCCTGGCCGTCCAGGTAGGCGTCAAAGTCCTGCAGCTCCAGAAAAGCACCGTTGGGATGCAGCAAGTACTCATAAAGCGGTTTGAATTCATCGCCAATGACGGGGAGGCTGCTATCGATCAATTGGTTGACACAATTTCTTACCCGTTCATCCTGATTGTAGAGGTTCATCGGGTTGCACTGGCCGGTTTGGTAGCAGGCGGTCGCTTCTTCGGCCGTGAGACCAAAAATGAAGATATTCTCATCGCCTACGGCTTCGCGGATTTCCACATTGGCACCGTCTAAGGTACCGATGGTGATGGCGCCGTTCATCATGAATTTCATATTGCCGGTGCCGGAGGCTTCCTTGCCGGCAGTGGAAATCTGTTCACTGATATCGGCGGCAGGAATAATTAGTTGCGCTAACGATACATTATAGTTTTCTAAAAATACGATTTTGAGTTTATCCCTGATGGCGGTATCATTGTTGATTTGTTTGGCCAGGGTGACAATAAGCTGGATGATTTTCTTGGCCAGGTAATAGCCGGGCGCCGCCTTGCCGGCGAAGATAAAGGTACGGGGCAGAATGTCCAGTCCGGGATCGTCCTTTAGCCGCTGATAAAGCTCCATGATCCGAAGCGCGTTCAGGAGCTGCCGTTTATAGGCATGAATGCGCTTGACCTGTACGTCGAACAGTGAATGGGTATCAAGGGCAAGGTGATAGTTGTCAAAAATAAATTTGGCCAGAGCTTCTTTCCGGTCCTGTTTGACAGCCGCCAGTTTTTGCTGGAAAACCGTGCTGGCGGCAAAGGGCAGCAGCCTTTCCAACTCATTGGGCCGCTGCAGCCAGGCGGGTCCGATGGTATCGGTAATCAAGCCGGCCAAGCCGGGATTGGCGGAAAGCAGCCAGCGGCGATGGGTAATGCCGTTGGTTTTGTTGTTGAATTTTTGCGGCGTATGTTGATAAAACAGGTGCAGGAGGTCTTCTTGGAGAATCCGGCTGTGCAGCTCGGCCACGCCATTGACGCTGTGGCTGCCGACCACTGCCAGATGAGCCATCTTGACAAAACCGTCGGCAATGACGGCCATGGCGGCAATGCGGTCCCAGTCGCCGGGATAGTGCTTCCACAGTTCGGCGCAGAACCGTTCATTAATCTCGTGAATGATTTCGTAGATACGGGGCAGCAGGCCCCGCAACTGATCGACCGGCCATTTTTCCAGCGCTTCCGGCAGGACGGTGTGATTGGTGTAGGAGATGGTATGGGTTGTGATGTCCCACGCTTCATCCCAACCCATGCCTTCTTCATCCATGAGAATGCGCATGAGTTCGGGAATAGCCAGCGCCGGATGGGTGTCATTGATATGGATGGCAATCTGGTTGGCCAGATAGGACAGGTTGGAACCCTGTTTGCGCTTAATATGGCGGATAATGCTTTTCAGTCCGGCCGAAACCAGGAAGTACTCCTGGATGAGGCGCAAATGGCGGCCTTCTTCATAACGGTCGTCAGGATACAGAATTTGCGAAATAGCCTCCACCCAGTTCTTATATTCCAGCAGTTTGCGGATATCACCCGGTGTGAGGCTGGAATAATTGACATTTAAGCCGTCACGCAGTTCGGCGCTCCATAAGCGCAGGGTGTTGACAGTCCGGTTGTCAAAGCCGATAACGGGGATATCGTGGGGTACGGCCTTAACTGTACCCAGCGGCGGCCCGAATTCCACGTTAACGGCTTTGCCGGTTTTGCGGTATTCCCAGATATCCAGATCGCTCAACCAGGTATCCGGTTTTTCCACCTGTACGCCATCGATAATGGACTGTTCGAACAGGCCGTAGGTATAGCGGATACCGCAACCGTGGCCGGGTAAACCGAGCGATGCCAGGGAATCCAAAAAGCAAGCTGCCAGCCGTCCCAGACCGCCGTTGCCGAGGCCGGCGTCCCGTTCGGCGTTTGTCAGTTCGGTGTAGTCGATGCCGAGCTCAGCCAGGGCCTCGCACCAAACCTCCCTAAGACCGAGGTTGCGCAGATTAGTGTCCAGTAAGCGTCCCGGTAAAAATTCAATGGAGAAATAGTACACCTGTTTTTGTTTTTGGTCGTCATAATGGCGGGTGGTATCCACCCAGCGCTGACCGATGTAGTCGCGGATCAGGCTGGCTAGCGCGGCGTATTTGTCAGCGGACGAGGCCTCATCCAGACTCATACCTGTCAGCGCTAATATCCTTTTTTGCAGGGCAGCCTTGCACTCCTCTTTGGTTAACACTTCATTCGCCTCCCTTAATAAATAATGTTTAACTCCTGTTTTTATACCTGCAGGCGGCTGATTTCTGCAGGATTATCGCTGTCAGCTCCTTTTTCCGCGGTTAGTCATTTACGGTGATGCTGTCGTACCGAGTCCTCCTTGTCGTCAACCGGAAGGAAAAACCATTTGGAAAAAAGGGCAAATAGCCTTGTTATAAGCAGTGAGCCTGCGATTAATACTATGCCTGCAACCAACCATGGAGCTAACTTTTTAAGCCATTCCATATGACCGACGCCCCCTTGGTTTGCGGATTTCTTTTTGCTGGTTATTGATAGATAAGAGTCATAGATAGGCCAGCGGGCAGATGATGCTATTCCCGCGCTTTGCACTTCATTGTGCGTATCCCCGAATATAATTTGACCGGGTCAAATTATGGTTAAAAAAAATCCAATAGTTCTATTGGAGTGATTTGTTGGTTTATTTATTTAAGCGATAAGTGCAAAGTTGCTTCTGGCAATGCCAATATCTTTTCGATGAGAGATCCCGCTATCTTAAAATGGCAGGCCATTTGTTCGTCCGATGTTTTCTCGCATAATGCGTCCGTAATACAGTGCAGGATCGACATGATAAAATTAAGAGCGATAAGGGGATCAGAAACCTGGAAACAGCCTTTTAGGACTCCCTCGTCAATTACTTTTAGAAGCCAAGGTTTAAGTAAGAGCGCATTTTGGTGGACAATTTTATTTCTGATATCTAAATGTTTCTCATCAGATAAGAAATCCAGGAGCAAGCCATTTTTGTATTTAGCTGTGTGATAGATGGAATTAATCATGAATTCAATCTTTTGGGGCGGAGGGATAAGCTGGGAGCAGGCCATATTTTTCATATCCGTCAGCAGGATGGAGATTTGACGGTTGATCACCGCTTCCAGAATTGCTTCCTTCGAGTTAAAGTAATAATAGATCATTCCCTTGGCAACGCCCATTTGGTTAGTGATATCCTGGACTGTTGTTTGGCGGTAGCCATTTGCCGCAAACAGAGGCTCGGCTGTATCTAAAATTTCATCGATCCGGATTTTGGGGTCCTGGGGAGTTCGGGGCATACATTTCACCTCAAAAAAGTTTGAACTGGTCAAATTATAAATCCGTCTGGGGATTTTTGTCAATGATTAAATTCCTTTTTGATTTCCCGCGAAATGGATTAGTAACCACCAGCCCGGCGTATCGGTCGCCGTTACCAGGCAAAAAAGTAGAGCAGCATCTGCAATAAAACGGAGCTATTACCGTTATATAGAGTAGAAAGCAGTGCAATAAAGGAGGCGAAAGGAACAGCAGTACAAAGACAAATACGATAGAAATGATTGAGGGGAATGATTGCTATGACCGATGCGAAAGTCATTGAAGCGTTTCAAATGATGTGGGGGAATTTTCCTGATCCAGTCATGCTGGTACATAAAAGCCGGGAGATTTTGGCCGTGAATGCGAGCTATAACAAGTTGGGGGTGGTGCCGGGCATCAAGTGTTCTTCTATGGGCACGCCGGAACGACACAAGCGCTGTCTGGCAAACAAGGCACTGGCTTCTCAGCAGGCTGCTTTTTTTAAGGGAGAAGTAAATGGTAAATCCGTTATCGGTTTTTGGATACCGGTGGTCGGGTATCCTGATATTTATGTTCACTTCGGTGTTGGCATGATGATTGACTATGACCAATATCCGGCTGCAGTGAAATAGAGAGGCGGGTAGCAAGCGGTATTAGCCCGCTGTTAACCGGCCATCCTAGTATTATGCCGATTTCTTTTGACAAGGACCGGAACGCCTGACCGTGTTAGGAAGGTATATTCCGGCGAAAGGAACAGGAATAAAGGAGGCAAACAATCATGAATATTTACGATTTTCAAGTTAAGACCATTGACGGCAAAACCATTACGCTGGCAGAATTTAAAGGCAGAGTGCTGCTGATTGTGAATACTGCCAGCAAGTGCGGTTTTACTCCTCAGTATGAGGAACTGCAAGCCCTTTACCAGGATTATGCTGGTCAGGGACTGGAGATTCTTGGTTTTCCCAGCAACCAATTCGCAGAACAAGAACCGGGCAGCAATGAGGAAGTACAGCAATTCTGCCAGCTTACTTATGGAGTTAGCTTTCCTATGTTTGAGAAAACCGAAGTCCGCGGTAAAAGTGCCCATCCGTTGTTTGTCTATCTGACGGAGCAGGCGCCCTTCCGGGGATTTGACGCCGGTCATCCGATTGCCGGTAAACTGGAGGAAGTACTAAAGGAGCGCTTTCCGGAATTGCTGGAAGGCGACGGCATCAAATGGAATTTTACCAAGTTTCTCGTCAACCGGGAGGGAAAGGTCGTGGGGCGCTACGAACCTACGACTTCCCCGTCGGCTATGAGAACGGCGATTGAAAAATTGCTGTAAGAACAAATAAGACACTCTCGGACCGCTGTATATAGGCGGGGAGGGTGTCTTGTCTATTTTGGAGACCATAGGAACAAAAGCACAGAAGGCATAGGTATCTTACAGTTTCCTTTTACGGGTCAAGTTAATGCGAAACGCGTACATATCGGCCCGGTAGATGCTTTTCTCATACTCGACGGGGTTGCCGTCGGCATCGGTGACCAACCGTTTGGACAGGAGGGCGCAGCAGGGCTCGGAAGTGAGACCCAGCAGTTTCTTTTCGATGGCCGTGGGGATGATCGCCGCGATGGATTGCTTGGCTTCCCAAAGGTTGATGCCGAGTTTCGTTTCGAATATATCGTAGGTGGAAACGTTGTTTAAATCGAATTCGGCTAATTTGAGTCCGTACTCTAAGGGGTAGTACTGTTTTTCCAATACAACAGGGGTGGAATTGGCCAGCCTCAGCCTGTTGGTTTCATAAACTTCTGCCTGTTTAAATATTTTGGCGGCGTCCTGCGGCGCGGGAACAATGCCCTGGCTTAGCATTTGGATATTAGGCATCATGCCCATTTCTTCCACAATATCAAAGAAGCTGCTTAAGTTGCCCAGCCATTCTTCGATCGGTCTTACGGCAACAAAGGTGCCCAGACCATGGCGCGTTTCCAGAACCCCGTCTTCAATCAGGGTCTGAATCGCCCGGCGTATGGTCGCGCGGCTTACGCCGAATTTATCCATCAGATCAAATTCGGGAGGGATTTTTTCCGTATAAGTGCCTTTAAATATTTCATTGCGTAAAAAATTCCGCACCTGCAAATGCAGGGGAATCGAATTGGTTTTATCCAGCAAAATGAGGACATCCTTTCCTCGCAAAAAGTATTGAAAAAAACAGTTGCGTAAAATCAATTTTTGTTTTATTATAACAGCATACGGATGTACGGACAACCTGAAATGAACAAGTTGTTCGTAAAATAAACTATTGACAGGACAACTTCTTTTACGGTATAAATGATATAACATAATGCTTAGCAGGCTGATCAGACAAACTGAAGGCTAAGGTCATTCCCATTTTGGGTATGCTCTTAGCCTTTTTATTTTGGAATACCATCTCTTGCTAAAGAGTAAGGTGAAGGAATATTCCAGGCCATACATAGACAAGAGGAAGCGGCGAGGGAAAAAGGTTCCTGTAACCACTGGTTTGATCATACGGTTCTGCCAGGTAGTTTATTTTCAAATTTAAGTTGTTCGGACATCCTGATGATGATTATATGGATATGCGATAGGCAGGAGGCTTTTGAATGAGTACAGCAGATAGTTTAGAGGTCGATGAATTGGTAAAACTCCACCGGGATCATTTATGGCTCCATCTTACCAATCACAAGGCCTTTGAAAGTCAGGAACCGCCGATTATGACGGAAGGAAACGGTTTTATTCTTAAAGACATTTACGGCAAGGAATATGTAGACGGCTTATCAGGCGGGGTTTGGGCAGTCAATGTCGGTTACGGCAGGGATTCCATTGTAGAGGCTATTGCCGGGCAACTGAAAAAACTGCCCTATTATGCCGGGTCGATGGCAACACCTCCGTATATTTTACTGGCGCAAAAACTGGCCTCGCTGCTGCCGGACCTGCCGAAAGTGTATATATCCAACAGCGGTTCCGAGGCGAATGAAAAGTCCTATAAAATTGCCCGACAGTATTTTAGCGAGAAATATCCGGCAAAGGAAAAATATAAAATTGTTTACCGCAACCGGGATTATCACGGCACTACACTGGGCGCGCTGGCCAGCAGCGGCCAGCAGGAGAGAAAAGTGAAATTCGGGCCCTTGCCGGAAGGCTTTGCCGCTATTCCTCATGCCCTCTGCTACCGGTGTGAATTGGGCAAGTGTTATCCTTCCTGTAATATAGACTGTGCCCGCGCTCTGGAGACGGTGATCCAAAGGGAAGGCGAGGACAGTGTGGCGGCGGTGATTGTCGAGCCGGTTACCGCGGGCGGCGGGATCATTCCGCCGGTTGCCGAGTATTATCCGGTCCTCCAGGAGATTTGCCGGAAATATGAAGTGCTGCTCATTATGGATGAGGTCGTTACCGGTTTTGGCCGCACCGGCCGCATGTTCGGGCATCAGCATTACGCAGTTGAGCCGGATATGATCACCCTGGCTAAGGGACTGGCCAGCGGTTATATGCCCATATCGGCAACGGTTGCCCGCAAGAGCATCTTTGATCAGTTCTTAACCGGGCTGGAAGATCCGACCGGGTATTTCAGGGATATCAGCACCTTCGGCGGCTGTGCCGGCGCTTCAGCGGCAGCCCTGGAAAACATCCGGATTATCGAGGCGGAAAAGCTGGCGGAGAACAGTGCGCAGATGGGAGCGTATTTGCTGGAGGGCCTTAAAGAGCTGGAGAAATATCCTATAGTGGGTGAAGTCCGTGGCAAAGGCTTGCTGGCCGGTATCGAACTGGTTGAGGATAAGAAATCAAAAAAGCCGCTCCCTGAAACACACCTGGCCCGGATTGTGGCGGAAGCCAAGCAGGCGGGCGTGATTATCGGCAGGATGGTGCGCAGTGTTCCCGATTGCAATAACGTGTTATATACGGCACCGCCGCTGATTGTAACGAAAGAGGGCATCGATCGGATTGTCGGAGCGTTTGCCCAAGCGCTGGCTCATGTTAAGCTATGAGTTCTGCTGCCGTAGGGGAAGGAGGTTACTATGAACATTGCCTATTTTGTCAGGAAGCAGGTTACCGTAGAGCGGCTGCTGACAGCGAGCACGGTAATCTTGCTTTTACTGCTGTGGTATACTCTCACCGAGTTAAAGCTTGTTTCCGATATTGTTGTTCCTTCACCTTATAAAGTGGTTACCAGTTTCCTTGAAATTGCCCGCAGTGGCTATAAAGACAATAGTTTGCTTGTTCACTTGGGTGACAGTCTGGTGCGTTTAATCACTTCCTTTTTATTGGTGGTGATTACCGCGATTCCCTTGGGGCTGGTTTGCGGCTATAACTCCAAAGCGCGGGCTATTGTCGATCCGCTGATTGAGTTCTACCGGCCCTTGCCGCCGCTGGCCTATTATACGCTGCTCGTACTATGGATGGGGATTGAGAACTCCTCGAAAATAGCACTGTTATATCTGGCGGGTTTTGCCCCGGTCTATCTTTCCTGTGTGGCCGGTGTGCAAAAGATAAAGAAAGACTATATTGACGGGGCCTATACACTTGGCGCAAACAGCAGGCAGATTTTCTTTCATGTGGTTTTTCCCGCGTGCCTGCCTGATATATTCATCGGCCTGAGAACAGCCATCGGGGTTGCCTATACCACGCTGGTGGCGGCGGAAATGGTGGCGGCGGTCACCGGCATAGGCTGGATGGTGCTTGACGCCAGCAAATTTTTGCGCAGCGATATCATTTTTGTCGGAATTTTTATTATGGGCATTACCGGTATTCTTTTGGATGGCATGATCCGGACTATTGAGAGCAAGGTCATACCTTGGAAAGGTAAAGAATAAAACAAAAGAGGGGATTTATGTATGAAACAAAAATTAAAGAGGCTGTTACTGGCCAGCGGGCTTATCCTTGCTTTAGCAGTGCAGTTAACCGGCTGCGGCAAGAGCCCGGAAACTAAAACGGCTGCCACTGAGGCGGCGAAACCGGAAGTCGTGAATATCGGCTTTCAGGACATTCCTAATGATGAAATTGTTGCTAAAGTGAAGAATTGGTATGAAAGCGAACTGGGTGTGAAGGTGAATTTCAAAAAGTTTGATTCCGGCCGTGATGTCAATAATGCTTTTGCGTCAAAGAGCATCGATATTGCCCTGGTGGGCACAACGCCTGCAGCGGTGGGGATAGCCAAAGGTGTTGGCTACGAGGTTTTCTGGATTCATGATATCATTGGCACTGCCGAGTCGCTGGCGGTAAAAAACAGTGCTAACATTAATTCTATTAAAGATTTAAAAGGAAAAAAGGTAGCGGTACCGTTTAGTTCGACGGCTCATTACAGTTTGCTTAATGCGTTGAAGCTGGAGGGAGTAAATCCTTCGGAAGTGAAAATTCTTGATATGCAGCCGCCTGATATCTTTGCTGCCTGGCAGCGGGGAGATATTGACGCCGCTTATGTCTGGAACCCGGTATTGGGTAAATTGCTGGCCGATGGAAAAACGCTGACTGACAGTGGCAGGCTGGCCGAAAAAGGCATCGTAACGGCCGATGTGGGTGTGGTAAGCAAAGAATTTGCTCAAAAGTATCCTGATATTGTGGCCAAATACATCAAAGTACAGCAAAAGGCTCATGACCTGTACCAAAGCAATCCCGATGAGGCTGCCGAAGCCCTGGCTAAGGGTCTTAATATTGACAAGGCCGATGCCCTGAATCAGACTAAGGAATTAATCTGGCTGTCGGCCAAAGATCAGCTTTCCGATAAGTATTTCGGAACCAGTGCCAAGAAAGGCGATTTAGCTAAAATCTTAAAAGCAACCGCTGATTTCCTGGTTGAGCAAAAAGCCATTGAAAGTGCGCCGGGACAAGAGACGTTTGATCAGGGAATTAATGCTACATATATTGAGGGCGCTTTAAAATAGGCGGACAAACAGGAGGTTGACGGCAACATGATGGCTGTAGACGGTCAGGGCAGGCTAGAAAAAGCTGTAGTAATCGCTTTAAAAGATGTGTCACTAAGCTATAACTCGAATAGGGATGACAATGCGCTGGAACATATTGATCTTACGCTGACGGAGGGCGAGTTTGTCTGCCTGCTGGGCCCTTCCGGCTGTGGTAAGAGCACTCTCTTGAAAATTATAGCCGGCTTTATATCGCCCACTGCCGGAACGGCCGTCATGGATGGTGAACCGATCAATGGAGCCGACTGGCACCGTGGGGTGGTTTTTCAGCAGCCCCCTCTGTATCCCTGGCTCAATGTAATGGAAAACGTCATGTTTGGCCTGAAAATGAGAAATATCCCGGTCCATGAAAGTCACAGACTGGCAGAGGAGTACATAGATAAGGTGGGACTAAGGGAGTTTCGCCATAGTAAGCCCTATGAGCTGTCCGGCGGTATGAAGCAGCGTGTTGCCATTGCCAGGTCGTTGGTCAATAAACCCCGCGTACTTTTAATGGATGAGCCCTTTGGCGCTTTGGACGCCTTAACCCGGGAACAAATGCAGACACTGGTAAGAAATATCTGGTGGGATTCTAAATGCACCATTTTGTTTATTACCCATGATGTGGACGAAGCGCTATCCTTGGGCACCAGAGTCATCGTCATGTCCAAACGGCCCGGTCGAATCCTCCGGGAGCTTAACACGGAATTTACCTATAAGATTAGCGGCGACAATTCCAATCGCACCCGGTATTCGGACCAGTTTCTTGAGCTGCGTGAGGAAGTCCTTAATCTAATTAATCGGCAGGAGTTAATGTATCAGGTGTAACTTTTCCAAGGAGAAAGAGTCCTGCTTTGGTGAAAGCAGCTTTAGGTTTTAAGTGAAAACGCCAAATACATACAATAAAGCGCTTCAGCAGGGAGATGCCGGCTGAAGCGCTTTACTTTGGGGTGTGCACAGAGTGCGTTAGATCTTAACATATCCCGAATGAGTGATACCAGCTCGTCGCGGGTTGTCGGTAGCCAAGGCGGCGGAGGAATACCAAAGGAAAGAACGCCGGCTCATGAAAGAAAAACAAAATGTCCGTCCTTGGAAATTGACAGGAAAATCAAGACGCCTTAGCTTGGCTGTACCGGCCTAAGGCGCCTTGCTGTTTGAGTTTTATAGGTGTTTTAAGAGTGAAGTGGCAAAGACTTTTTACTTTTTCCCAATGATAAAACCGGTTGAATGATGTATTCCGCCAACAGGAAACATAAAAGCAATGTGACGATGGAAACGCCGGTATATTTCAGCCAAATATTAATGTCCAGTTTTTGGACCAGACAGCCGATGGGAATAACGACACATTGGTGAATAAAATAGATAATATAGGAGTTGGCGGCAAGCCGGCGCCATAGGTAAGCGCTGCTGTCAAAGAAGTTTTGGAATACGGCGATCAGGCCAAAGGTTGCTGTCATGGCGAAGGTGGCATGAGTGAGGGCATGACCAATCTTAAATGGCAGGGGGACTTCGGGCATGAGCGTAAAGGTTACGCGGTACAGCAAAAATACGATCAGCATAATGACGGCACTGGCGCTCCAGGGGATAAGGCGGGGACTGTAACCGCCGGGAGTGAACCAGGACTGTTTCCAGGCATATACGCCCAGGCTGAAATAGCAAAGATGGAGCAGGAGCCTGACCGGTTGGATCATAAAAATATATTTTACATGCAGCCAGGTATCATTCCAAAAAAATAAGTTGGCACTGAAGAAGCAGGCGGCGGTAAGCAAGGCGAAAAAGGGAAAGAACCAGACTGGCGGCATACGCTTTTGCCGCGGCGTGCTCAGGTAAGACGGCTTAGCCAGATGAAAAGCGGTGAGCAGCAGAAAAAACAGGGTCAGGATGCCAAGAAACCAGAAGTGCCCCTGCTGATAAAAGGGGCCCCAGAAGCCGTTACGCCAGAAATCGAAAAAGTTGGGTGGGACCGGCATACGGCTGAAAAAGGTGCTGTAAGCTATCAAGGGAGCAATGAACAAGACTCCGCCGACCCAGGGAATGACGATGCGCCGCAGTTTGTCCTGCCAGAAGGCGCCAAGTCCTTTTTTGACCAGCACCATAGGCGCGAAATAACCAGCCGCTAAGAACATGATCGGCATAATATAAACATCGGTTTCCAGAATAAAGTAATCAAAGAAATTGCTTTTTTGAATGTCGTTTACTGTCCACCATTTGAGGTCCCAGGTGGTATAGCCCATGCCGATGTGGAAGATAACCATAAGCAGAATGATAAATGCTTTCAGATTATCGAAAAAATATAAACGATTGCGGCTGATTGCTTGCAGTTTCATGCTATTCCTCCCCGAGCAAATTTACTTGTGCTGTATTTCTTCCACAGCTAACGGGCAAACCCCTCTTGAAATTATAAAAATATTCTATTAAATCGAGTTTGTAATAGCTGGTTATATCAGGTGATACTTAGTGGACCTTTTATGGTATACTAATGATAATGTCCGACTTCTAGTGCTCTGTCTACTCTGAAAACGGGCTTTTGCCCGCAATGCTTTGTTATTGCCGGCTTACATATGTCCGATGTGGCGCCTCCTCCGCCTTATCTTGCAAAAATTCACGGGGATTCTTTTACACTTTCAAAGTAGACAGACCACTTGGACCGGTTAGGAGTACAGGTAAGGAGAAATGATCCATGACAAATTGTCAACCGATTGCTATTTTGAATGGCCCTATCGTGACGGCAGACGGGAAGTATTCCTGCCGGACGATCAGTTTGCAGGAAGCCATAGATCTGGTGCAAGGTGCGCCGGAGATTGTTTCGGCCGTGGGGCATGAGGCTACGGCCGAGCTATTGACTGAATTGTTTAATCGGAAGATTAGTTTTAACCGGATTAATTTTCAGCAAGCAGCGGGGCAGGATGCCCTTGTGTTTAAGCTGAACCGCCGCTCGCCGGAAGGCGTAGTTCTCACTAAAGCTGAGATTGAAAAAATCGGTTATCAATTTCAACTGTTATCGCGCATTTCTTAGCACATGGCCGTCGTAAGACGGTCTTTTTGCCGCCCGTAGCCATTTTACCCTGACGGATTATATTTATATTTCGGGGAAGGATATCCATAAAGGAGGGATTGCCTGATGCGACAACTTGCCGCTATTGAAATCCTGGCGTTAACCAAAAGTCTGGAAGGCGAAATGCATGCCTTATCCATGGCTAAAACCAGTTTAATGAATATGAAGGATGAGGATTTAATAAGTGTAACCCAGTCAGGAATTAAGGCAACCGAGATACGAATAGCCAGGCTTCAGGAGTTTATTGCCGAAAATAATATAGTTCCTAATATCCAACGGAATACTATTCAGTAGAGGTGAATACTATGGCATCATTAATAGGGTCGATATTTTCCGCGGGCGATATGGCATCGGACCAGACGATGGCCTATATGGCGGCGGTAAGCGCAGCCGGGACGGCCAATGCTTATTTTTCAGCTGCTGTAGTGGCTGTGACCCCGGAGGTCAGGCAGTTATTTAGCGAATTTAGTTCTGAGATGTTAATGGGACACGGGCAGCTTCTTAACCTAATGCTGCATAAAGGCTGGATGAATCCTTATGATGAAACCAATCGGCAATTGCAAAGCGTATTAACTCATTCGCTGCAAGTACTGCCTTCCGAGCATCAGCACAGTATATAACAAACAAAACCTGTCCAGCTTTTGGACAGGTTTTGTTTGTGGTAGGTATTTATTTCGACAAAATGTGACCGGGAATTCTGGGTATAATCAAAGGGAACTTTAATTTTGAATGGAGTGTTGTTATGAAAAAAAACGTTCTTCTAACAGTTCTTTGTTTACTCGCTCTTGTTATGGGAAACAGCGTATTAGCCCAGGAAGCTCCTGATTCACAGAAAGTATACAATATCGCGATTGTGCCGTACTTTAATTCAACCGAGGAGAAGGCAGGGTATGTAGAGGAAATCGTTAACGGCAAATATACTGAACAATACTCCAATCAAAATTTTCATCGGGTTCCTTTAGTGGAAGTACAAAAGGCGTTGAATGAAGCAGGCTATGATGTCTCTAATATGGAACTTCCCGACAAGGATGTCTTAGCGACGGTGGCTAGGCAAACCAATGCCGATTATGTTATTGCTATGGAGATTTCAGAACTGATTACGACCAGACATCTCAGTTACTTTCAGAATAAAGTGGTAACTAAGACCAAGCTGCGTTATAAATTCTATAATGCCGGGCAGGATAAGGTTACATCCTTCCAGGTGACCGGGTTGTCCGAAAATAAAGCGGTATTTGGTTATACCGGCTACAAAGATCCGATCACCAAGGCCTTGAACCAGGCGCTGGATGATGCCAACCAAAAAGTTATGACCTATTTATAGACAATGATAATTAAAAGACCTGCTTACGGTCTCGATTAACAGGCAGGCATAACAAAACTCTCATCCGTAGGGATGAGAGTTTTGTTATGCCGCAGTAAAGCAGCAAGTTATTTGTAATAAACCTATGGAGAGTCAGCTTGTGATTTTGTTCTTATACCACATCATGGCAAACAGCAGCAGTGGCAGGAACAGAGCCAGGGCACCGGCCAGCTCGAAATAACCGCCGTACAGTGATACAGCGAGTCCTCCCAGCGGGAGAAGGCCGAATATGGACAGGATAGCCCAGCCGGATTTTACCATGACGGGTACTGTTAAAGGGGGAGCCTGACGATAGACGGTATTGTTCCAACGGGTCAGCCAGACACAGATGCCGGAGATAATCATGGCCATGGTGATGAGACTATAAACTGACCAAATGATTTTTGTCGCCAGTAAAGCATGATTGTGAGTGTGTAAATTGACAAACACGGCGGTAACCGGTAAATACCAGGGAAGCGGCTTGCGAAAACAGGACGCAGGGCCGCTCTTTTCGCCGGCAGACGCGGCAACAAACAGGGGTTGTCCCATAAAGTCATCCGGACCTGCCGCTAGCGGCTTGATATAAAGGGTATATAGATTGCTCTTCGGTTCCGGCATTTTGAGAAAAATGACAGCTTCGTTGTCTAGGGCCTGACTGGCCGTTTGCAGTGCTGTCCAGGGTGGCACGGTTACCTGGTTTTGACTGTAAGCCGGTAGCTGCTGCGCTGCTTCACTGCGTGCTGCAGTGAGATAGGAGCTGTAGCCTAAAGAAAATAGGACGATCATCACCCCGCTCAGGCATAATACCAGAGCCCACATCCCGGCTGCCAGCCCTGTGAGTTTATGCCAGTCGGACCAGAAAATGCGGCGGGAGTGATTCCTGAGCATGCCCGCTGCCAGTTTTCTTAGGGGAGGGGCATAAAGCCAACAGCCTGATAAAAGAGACAGGCAGCTTAGCAGGCAGAAAAAGCCTAAAAAGAGCATTCCTTCCCTGCCTAACCCTAAACGTACGTGCAACGAGCTGAGTAATTGCAGGCAATCTTGCAGAGCAGGATATTTTAGTGAGAGGGTGCTTTGATCGGTAAAAGTCTGTGTCTGCACATGATAGGCAAGCTGTACTTCTTTTGCTGTATTAGCTGCTGAGGGATGTTTTTTATCCTCCAGGTCCTGGAGACGAAAGATAAGATCGCCTTTATCGGCCTTAGCGGAAATGGTTTTGATCGTTTTTTGCGGATAGTCTGCCTGTATGGTCTGAATGCCTTGTTCCAGCCCCTGCCAAAGGGTGGCATAGCTCAAGGGCTGCGGATTTTCCGGCGGCCGAAGTTGATTCCATTCGTTGATTTCCTCTTTGAATAAAAGCGGCAGTCCTGTCAGGCAGAGCAGCAGGAATAAGAGGGCGCAAATCAAACTGGTCCAGCGATGGATACGGTAAACATATTTCATAATTTTATATCTCCGATGCGGTTAGAGGGAATAATTCATGCTTAGACTATAGGTTCTGCCGCTGGTGGCTTCTGTTGCATAGAACTTACGATTAAACAGATTCTGGATGCCGAACTGAAGGGTAGCCTGGTCGTTCAGTTTATAATTCAGCGAAGTATTTATCACAAAAAAGGCATCTTCGGAATTATATTCGCCGGTAGACAGATCCGGGCTTTGCCGTTCACTGACATATTGCGCATCGGTTAGCCAGTTCACTTTATTTTTGCTATATTCCACGCCAGCGTGCAGCAAATGCTTGGGAATATCCCAGTTGCGGGTCGTTTGGCCGCTGGACGTATTTTCACCGCTTTCAAAGGTATAGTTAAGATAGGAAGACCAGGTTGGCGTCATTTTGCTCTTCAGTTCAAATTCGATACCTTTGGCAGTTCCGCTGTCTAAGTTATAGTAAGCCTTTACCGAATTTTTGATTGCTGAAACTATTTTATCTTCCGTTTTCACATGGAACAGGGTGACACCCAGTGAGGTTTTCTGATCCATTTGCTGCTTCATGCCGATTTCAAAGGTGTTTGAGGTCTCCGGCTTTAGATCGGGATTGGCTTGTATGGAACTCATGTCAGTGCCAGCCCGGCGGTATAACTTATAGATTGTCGGGGGATTGAAGGAATGACCGTAACTGGCGTAGTACTTGGTGCGGTCGTTCTGGGCATATTCGAAGGCTAGTTTCGGACTTAGCTCGGTGAATTCGGCAGAGGGATAATCCTGTTTGCTGCCACTGACTAAGCAGTAGCCGCCTTCTTTATTGTACTGATCCAGGCGCAAGCCGGTATACATGGTCCAGCGGTCGGAAGCGGCATATTCATCCTGAGTGAAAACGGCCCAGGAGTTGGTGGAACCTTCGCTTTGGGTGGTTAAAGCTCCCACGGTGCTCCAGTCGCGCCAGTGACTCAGCGCGTAAGAACTGTAAGTCATTTTTTCTTTTATCCAGCTAAAGCCGGAGACGATGGTATGGCGGTTGAAATCCCAGGTTTTTTGGGCATCCAGATTATAGTTTTTACTGGGATACATCGCTAAGGTGCCGCTGCCTGTCCAGTTGATTGAGTTGGCGGAGGAACCGGCTTGACTGTAGCCCTCTTTCGTCACATCGGACAGACCCAGCCCGACAGTGATCTTATTCTCTGTGTCTTCTTATTTCAGTCTGTGAAGGTCCTGCTCTCTTTCGCCAACATAGCCCAGATAAGCGGAAGGGGATAAGGTCACATAGGTATTGTCCTGAGTCCGGATAGTACCGTAGAAGAGAGGATTGCCGCTGCCGTCATAAGCGTAGGTGAAAGGGTTGTGATAGGCATATTGGTAGTTGTTATGCATGTATGAGTAGGACAGGGTTTTAGTGGTATCCAGCAGGTAATTCAGGTCAAGAAAGTAATTTTCGCTTAGCTTGCTTTTTTCGCCGCGACCGCCAAGTAGATAGGTCCCGTTGCCAAGTTTGGGGAGTGTTACATTTAGGGTGGGAGTACCTATAGTCTTACCAGGTGTAACGTAGTAACCGGAATAGCCGTCTGTAGAACGCTTTTCATAACCGGTATTGAAGGAAAGCTTATCGTTGGTGCTGCCGCCAATTCTAATTCCCCGCTGCCAGGTATTGTTGCTGCCTGTTGACAGGGTCAGATCGGTCTTTACTTCACCGCTGGCCGGAGCCGGCTTTTTGGTAATGATGTTGATGACGCCGGCAACTGCATGTCCGCCGTAGAGCGAGGAACCGGCGCCCCGGACAATCTCGATTCTTTCCACGTCGCTGATGGGGAAGGAATCCCAGGCTACACTGCCGTCAAAAGAGGTATTTATCTGTTGGCCGTTGTACAAGACAAGAATATTGCCGCTGCCAAAGCCACGTATTGACAGGGCATCCTTCACTTCTGCCGTAGGTTTCACATACAGGCCGACTTCATTTTGCAAGGCTTCCCGTAAACTGAAAATATTGCGTTTCTTTAAATCCTCAGCGGTAATAACCGTCACGTTGGCCGGTACATCTTTAAGTCTTTTGGCGACTCTGGTTGCTGTAACGATAAAGTCGTCGAAGGTATATTCGGGAATTTGGTCTGACTCTGTTGCTTTTCCTTCCGCCTCCCGGTTGCTTTCTGTTGCCACCGTCTCTGGCGAAGCTGTTTCCGGCGGAGCTGCTTGTACCGATGTGGCTATTGCCATACAGGCCAGCAGCATAATCCCTGATTTTTTTGTAGTAGAATACATGGTGTCTTTTTCGCTCCTCTGTCAATTTTGAAATAAAAGCAACCATACCTCTGACCGGAAGCAAATAAAAAAGAGCTTTTCCCATGCAAAGAAAAAGCTCATTGTTCATATTCACAATAAGTAAATCCCCTTCCCATCGCTCGCAGGTCAAACGGTGATTGCTAAACAGGCAGTTCTCCTGGCTCCAGTTCATAGCTCCTTCGCGCCTTCCCAAGGCTGTAGCCCCAGTGACATAATTGCGAATTTGCTCCCTGATACAGTGGCGGGACCGCGCTGACCTTACATCAGACTTCCCTATTAAGTCCTTTCGGACACCTGTTTCAAACCATATGAAATTTTTTCAATCTTTACTATGGGTTATCGTATCAGTTGGTTTTCCTGTTGTCAATGTATTTTCGACAAAATTTGCTATGATCTTAGGCCGGTTTGGATAAAACGAAATGCAGGACCCGTGGCATTTGCCACATCAGGATAGTGTTCAGAAGAGTTGACAGATGGAATAATGGCAAGAAACCGTTCGCCGGAAGACAGGCGGTTCTTATTTGTTTTGAGGGGAAATTCTGTCTCTTTTTGCGCTTGCCTAGAGGAATATGGTAAGATGGAGACAAGGGGTGTTTTTCAACTACACGGAATGTTCCCTGAAAGCGCTTTTTACGGGACCTGCTGCCGGTCTCGAGCGCTGCTTAGTTTGTGTACAATGGAGGTAACTATGTCGATTTGGTCCAGTTTTATTCAGTATTATAAGCCATACCGGCGAATTTTCTTTATCGATCTGGCATGTGCGTCCGGGGTGGCATTGGTTGATATTGCCTTTCCCCAGATTCTGTATTATCTGACTCATTACGTGTTTGTCCGCAGCGCGGCGGAAATTTTGCCGATTCTGGGCTGGATCGCTGCCGGTATGTTTTTTCTGTATGGTATCCGGTATGCATGTCAGTATTATATTACCACCTGGGGCCATATTATGGGCGCCCACATGGAAAGCGACATGCGGCAGGATTTATTCGACCACTACCAGCGGCTGTCCTTTTCCTACTATGACCGTAACAATACCGGGGAGATGATGTCCAAGCTGGTATCCGACCTGTTTGATATTTCCGAGCTGGCTCATCATGGACCGGAGAACCTGTTTATCTGCAGTCTGAAAATCATCGGTTCTTTTGCCCTGCTGCTTTTTCTAAACGTTAAGATGACCTTGATTCTGGCTGTTGTCACCGGATTGATGATTGTTTTCAGTATCTATAAGAATCGCCGGATGAAGGCCGTGTTTATGGATAACCGGAAAAAGATTGCCGGCGTCAATGCGAGGGTACAGGACAGCCTGGCCGGCATCCGGGTGGTTAAATCCTTTGCTAACGAGGATTTGGAGCGGGAGAAGTTCTGTGACAGCAATGAACAGTTTTTGGATTCGAAAATCAGCAGCTATCAGATTATGGGAACCTTTCAAGCCGGCAATGGACTGTTTCAGGGTCTGCTTTATACAGCGGTTTTAGTCAGCGGTGGCTACTTTGTGGCCGAGGGAGCATTGCGGGGGTCCGACCTGGCGGTGTATGCCTTGTATATCGGGATTTTTATGAATCCCATTGATGTGCTGATCAACTTTACCGAGCAGTTTCAACGGGGCTATTCCGGGTTTAAGCGGTTTTTAGAGGTCATTCACACCACGCCGGAGATTTTGGAGAAGCCCCATGCCATGCCGCTGGGGGAAGTGAAGGGAAATATTGAGTATAAGAACGTATCGTTTCACTATAATCAAAACTCACAAGTGCTTGACGATGTGAATATTTCTATTGAAGCCGGCAAAACAGTCGCATTGGTGGGACCGTCAGGCGGCGGCAAGACAACGCTTTGTTCCATTCTGCCACGTTTTTACGATGTCAGCGGCGGTGCTGTGTTGATTGACGGCAAGGATGTGCGGGACGTTACGTTGAAATCGCTGCGCAGTGCCATTGGCATTGTACAGCAGGATGTCTATATGTTTGCCGGTTCGATTCGGGAGAATATCGCCTATGGCCGGCCCGAGGCGACGGAAGCGGAAATCATGGAGGCGGCCAAACATGCCAACATTCACGATTTTATCATCAGTCTTCCAGAGGGTTATGACAGCTATGTGGGTGAACGGGGTACCCGTCTGTCGGGCGGACAGAAACAAAGACTGGCGATCGCCCGGGTATTTTTGAAAAATCCATCCATCCTTATTCTCGATGAGGCTACGTCTGCCCTGGATAATGAAAGCGAACGCTATATTCAGGCTTCGTTGGAAAAGCTCTCCAAGGGCCGGACGACCATTGTAGTGGCCCATCGTCTGAGCACCATCCGCAATGCTGACGAGATCATCGTTATCAATCAGAACGGAATTCAGGAGCGGGGCAATCACGAGGAGTTGCTGGCGAGAAACGGTCTGTACGCCAAGTATTACAATATGCAGTTTGAAGGATTGGATGAGTTGCAGCCGGACTGATATGACCGGAATTTGGCCGGCTGCAACGGAAGTAAAGAAAGGCATAGAGAAAGAAAAGGACTGTTTCAATATAGGGTTGAAACAGTCCTCTTTGCAATTGCCGGATTTTTTATTTTGACGCATCTTGCGGTAAGTTGCTTATAAGTATTACAATAAAAATATTGCAAAACTTGTAAACTTTACTTTTATTTGCCTGTTTTGCGTAGTGCGAACGGAAAAGGGAGTTAGCTTGCTTATCGGAAGGGAAGTGAAATCTTGTGAAGCGAATTGAAAAAATTTATGAGTATATTTGCGAACAGTCAAACGAGTATACTCTGGAGCAACTGTTAGGCGAGGCCGGCGTGGACGCAGCCGCTATTTCGGAACGGCTGGGCATTTTACGGAACAATGTCAGTATGGAACTGAACGTATTATTTAAAATGGGCAGGATTATTAAGATTAAAGGCAGACCGGTCTTGTATTTCGATAAAGAGACGCTGGAGCGTTTGTGCGGAAAAAAGCTGGGGCCGGAACCGGTTGAAGTAAGCAGCCTGAAAGAACTGCTTGACGAGAACGAAGATGTCTTTTTGGAGAAAAACCCCTTTAAACATTTGATCGGCGTAAACGGCAGCTTAAAGGGCCAGGTGGAACAGGCCAAGGCGGCCATCCTTTACCCGCCCAACGGACTGCATACTTTAATTGTCGGGCAAACCGGCGTCGGAAAGACCCTGTTTGTCAATATGATGTACAATTACGGGAAATTTTGTGAACGCCTTAAGGAAAACGCGCCGTTTAAGGTATTTAACTGTGCCGATTACTATAATAATCCGCAACTGTTGGTATCGCATATTTTCGGTCATGTGAAAGGAGCCTTTACCGGCGCCGACGCCGATAAAAAAGGGATGGTTGAAGAAGCAAACGGCGGGATTTTGTTTCTCGATGAAATTCACCGTCTGCCGCCGGAAGGCCAGGAAATGATTTTTTACTTTATGGATACCGGCACGTATAACCGGCTGGGCGAAACCGACCGCAAGCGCCGGGCCAGGGTGCTCATCATTGGCGCGACAACCGAAGAACATACCTCGTCATTAATCAAAACATTCATTCGTCGCATCCCGATCGTAATTACCATTCCTCCTCTGCAGGAGCGTCCCGTCCGGGAGCAGGTGGATATCCTGAAATTCCTGCTGACCAATGAGGCGCACCGGGTGAATAAGCCGATCAGGATTACGTCGGAGGCGGTCAAAGCGCTGATTGCCAGCGTATCTTTCGGCAATATCGGGCAATTGAAATCCAACATCCAGTTAGTTTGTGCCAAAGCGTTTGTGAACGGGATTAATAAAAACTATATTGAGATTGATTTTAAATCATTGCCGGAACATTTTAAGAGCGGCTTGCTGACCCTGGGGGCCAGGCGCCAGGAAATGCTTGAACTGGACAAACACATTGAGGAAGAAATTATCGTCAGTCATCAGGAATATAAGGTGCTGGTGGAAGACGACCCTTATGAACCGCCGTTCAATTTGTACAAGATTATCGAAGGCAAAGCCGCTATGCTGAAAGCGGAAGGCGTGCAGGACGAACTGATCCAGAATTTTATCATGGCCGATATCAACCTCCATATTAAGTCCTTCTACAACAAATTTAATACCCACTTGAGCACCAGGCAAAGAATATTAAAAATTGTAGACCGTAAATTGCTGGAACTGGCTGAAGAAATCCAGCAGTTGGCCAAACAGCGGCTGAAACGGGATTATCAGGACCGGTTTCTGTATGCGCTGAGTTTGCATCTCAGTGCTTTGCTGCGCCGTCTGGAAAGCAATCAGACCTTGCAATATACCAATGTGGTAAGCGCTGTGCGGGATTATCCCGATGAATACAAGCTGGCGCTGGAAATAAAGGCGTTAATCGAGGATAATTATCATGTGGCGATACCCAAGGAGGAACTGGAGTATTTTACACTGTTGTTAAGTTCGGTCCATGAAGTGGATCAAAGCGGGCAAATTTTTATTATTGTGGCCATGCATGGCAACAGTACAGCCAGTTCTATGGTGAACGTAGTGCAAAAACTGCTGGGCTATGACAATATGGTGGCGGTGGATATGCCGCTGGAAGTCAGCCCCAAGGATATTCTGGATAAGATTATCCAGTCTGTGCAGGAAATCAACCATGGCATAAAGGGAATCCTGCTGTTGGTGGATATGGGCTCTTTAACTAATTTTGAAGATGCGATTATGGAAAAATGCCGGGTCAAAGTACGGACGCTGGATATGGTCTCCACACCGCTGCTCCTGGAGGCCGCCAGAAAGGTCAACGAATTTGGCCAGGAGCTGGAAGATATCTACACGGCCCTGCAGAATTTTCAAGGCTACGGCAGCCGCCAGCGAAAACGGTCTTACGAAAACGAAGGTGTCATTTTAACGATTTGCGCCTCCGGTGAAGGCACGGCGATCAAATTGAAAGAGCTGGTGGAGGACATTCTAGGCAATATGGTGGATGATCCTATTGAGGTCATTCCGCTGAGCAGCAAGAATATCAAAGAGAATGCGGAGAGAATTCAGCAAAAACATAAAATCCTGGCGTCGGTGGGGATTGTCAATCCCGGCATAGACGCTCCGTTTGTGCCCCTGGAAACGCTGATTAACAGCCGGGGTGAAAAGATACTGAAAAATATCATCAGGAACAATTTTTCCGTAGTGGAAAAGAAGCAGAATGTTGTTGTGAAAAATCTGAGCGAAGACAGTCTGAAACAGTTTTTAACCTACTTAAATCCGGCTAAAATTATTAGTGTATTAGAAGAATTTATTAGTGTATTAAAAAAATCCTTAAAAAGGGAATTTACTAATACAATGGAAATCAAGCTGATGATTCATTGCGGCTGTGCCCTGGAACGGATGGTCATTCAGGATGGACTGATCTATAAGGGAGATAAGAGCCGTATTAATCCTGTCCATGTGCAGGGTATCAAACGGTCGGCTCAGGTCTTCAAAGATACGATAGGGATTGAATTGACCGAGGATGAAATATTGTATATTGCCGAGATGCTGTAACTGCTTTACAGCCAAGGGAAAACGATTCTTACCGCGTTACGCGGTAAGAATCGTTTTTTTATCTGAGATCACGGAAAAATCATTTTAAAAAGCTGATATTCTTTTTTGTATTTTTTCTGATTAAGTGTATTAAAAGAATTTGATAGTGTATTGGAATTTGTTCCGGCACTGAATTTTGCCTTGCTATCAGTGGCGGGACGGGTTTCGATACAGGCAATTGGCATGGGGCTTGCACATAGTATGATCGGAAAACGAAAAACATTTGTTTTGTTCTAGGAGGGTAGTTATGATAGCTGTTGTGATAAGTTCTCATGGCCGTTTTTCGCAGGAAATCCTGAAATCGTGCGAGATGGTTTGCGGGACCAGGGAAAACGTAAGGGCTGTAACCTTTGATGCCGGTGAGAGCGCCGATTCTTTAGTTGATAAATATAGAGCGGTTATCAAGACCATGGATGTAAGGGAAGGGATTCTCTTCGTTACCGATCTATTTGCCGGCAGTCCGTATAATGCAGCCTGCAGAATTTCGCTGGAAGCTGAGAATGCCGGCGTGGTAGCGGGGCTTAACATGCCCATGCTGCTGGAAATTTTAAGTTCGCCGGCGCTAAGCCTGCAGGAAGCGAAACAGGTTGCCCAGACGGTGGGGAAAGAAGGGATTCGGGCTTTTGAGACGGTGACTGCCGAAGAAGATAGCGATAAGGAGGAATTATAATATGAACATTGTGCTGGCGAGAATTGACGACAGACTGATTCACGGGCAGGTGGTGACGACCTGGTCCAAGGAAACCAAGTGTGAAAGAATTATTGTTTGCAATGATGAAATTTCGCGGGACACCATTCGCAAGACGCTGCTTACCCAGGTAGCCCCACCGGGAATTACGGCCAGTGTTGTTGATATCGACAAGGCCATCCGGGTTTACAATAATCCTAAGTATGCGGAAGCACGGGCGTTGCTCTTGTTCACTAATCCCACAGATGTGCTGAGAATGGTTGAGGGAGGTGTTGGAATAACCAGTGTCAATATTGGCGGGATGAGCTTCAAAGAGGGGAAACGGCAAATCACCAAGGCCGTATCCGTCAATGAACAAGATGTCAAAGCATTTCAGGAACTGCATAACCGAGGAGTGGAACTGGAAATCAGAAAGGTAACTACCGATTCTAAATTGGATTTGATGTCTGTGTTACAAAGCGGACATTAAATAAAGTCAGACAACATCATAAGGAGGAATTTGTATGGAAATTAGTGGTATCCAAATTGTTCTTATCTTTATCGTTTCCTGCATTTGCGGTATGGGAAGTGTGCTGGATGAGTTTCAGACTCACAGGCCGCTTATTGCCTGCACCCTGATTGGTCTGATTCTGGGCGATGTGACTACAGGCATTATCATTGGCGGTACTTTGGAAATGATTGCCCTGGGTTGGATGAACATTGGTGCGGCCATGGCGCCTGATGCGGCTTTGGCTTCGGTTATATCCACCATTTTGGTTATTGCCGGACATCAGAATATTGGCGCCGGCATTGCCGTTGCCATGCCGTTGGCAGCAGCAGGTCAGGTATTGACCATCTTTGCCAGAACCATTACCGTTTTCTTTCAGCATCAGGCTGATCTGTATGCCGAAAAAGGCAGTTTCCGTGGCATTGATATCTGCCATATCTTAGCTTTGTTTGTACAGGCGCTGCGGGTAGCTATTCCGGCCGTACTGGTGGCTGTGTTCATTGGAACCCACGCCGTTCAAGCTATGTTGGCCGCCATTCCGCCGGTCGTAACGGGGGGACTGCAGGTTGCCGGCGGCTTTATCGTCGTTGTCGGTTATGCCATGGTTATTAACATGATGGAAGCTAAATACCTGATGCCGTTCTTTTTCCTGGGCTTTGTGCTAGCGGCATTTACTTCTTTCAATCTGGTTGCTTACGGTGTCATTGGTATTGTGCTGGCTATTTTGTATATTCAATTGCATCCGAAATACGCTGCTGCCGGTGGCTTGGCCCTGCAACAATCGGCGTCGGCTAAAGACAGCGATCTGGATGACGAACTGGATTAAAGAAGAGGAGGAATGCAGGCATGGACACAGCAAAACAGGAAAAACGGTTAACTAAGAGTGATCTTTTCAATATGTTTATCCGGTCCAATTTTCATCAAGGGTCCTGGAATTTTGAACGCATGCAGGCTTTGGGCTATTGCTTCAGTATGGTGCCGATTATTAAGCGTTTATATCAGGGCGAAGACCGGGTGAAAGCATTAAAACGGCATCTTGAATTTTTTAATACCCAGCCTTTTGTTACGGCACCGATACTGGGAATTACGGCAGCCATGGAAGAAGAAAGAGCTAATGGTGCCGATATTGACGATGGCGCCATTAACGGGATCAAAGTGGGGCTTATGGGCCCGCTGGCCGGGGTCGGTGATCCGATCTTCTGGGGCACGCTGCGTCCGCTGGTAGCGGCGTTAGGTGCTTCGCTGGCACTGGGTGGCAGCATTGCCGGACCGATTCTTTTCTTCCTGCTGTTTAATATCGTCAGACTGGGTGTCCGCTGGTACGGCGTTGAATATGGCTATAAAAAAGGCACTGATGTTGTAAAGGATATGGGCGGCAATCGTCTGCAAAAACTGACCGAATCGGCGGCCATCCTGGGGCTGTTTGTTCTGGGCGCGCTGGTATGCAAGTGGACGTCGGTTAATATTCCGCTGGTAGTTTCCACCATAACTATGCAGGACGGCAAAGTGGTAACCACGACGGTGCAGGACATTTTGAATCAATTGATGCCGGGTCTGATTCCGCTAATTCTTACTTTTATTTGTATGGATTTGCTGAAGAAGAAAATTAACGCCATTTGGATTATTTTTGGTTTGTTCGCCATTGGTATTATCGGCTATGGCTTTGGCATACTTTCCGTCAAATAGGCAATAGATCAAAAAATACGATAGGAAACCAAAAGAACAGCCGCTATCGGCTGTTCTTTTGGTTGTTTGGATTTAAATAGCGGCGTTGTGGAAAACTGCAATTGCTTGAGTCTGCCTTGCGTATCGCCGTAATTACGCCGGTCTACGCAAAAGACTTCGGCAGCTTGCCCAAGCTGCTTGCCAAACAGGGAGCAGCCGGTGATATATTCGTGGTTTTACAACAGTAAACGTTACCTGAGTATAAAAAAGAAGCTGGCAAGGACCTATGAAGGGTCTTTGCCGGCTTCTTCGCTAACGTTTGAAAATAGTTGACAGAGCGTTGAAGTTCCGACGTGGGAAATGGCTGCTTAAGCCGGTTATGACCGGGACAGTAGTGTTTCAGACAAGGTTCCCTGATAAACTGCAGTGACAGGGCCGGTCATATAAATGTCGCCGGCGGCGGTAATGGCGATGTGAAGGGTGCCGCCGGGCATGATGACGGTGACATTCCGGTCGATCAGGCCCAGCCGGTAAGCGGCGCTGGCGGCGGCGCAACTGCTGCTGCCCGAAGCCAGCGTATAGCCGGCGCCCCGCTCCCAAATTTCAATCTGAATGGTGCTGCGGTCAAGCACCTTTAAGAGCTGCAGGTTAATCCGGTTGGGGAACAGCGGATGGTTTTCGATAACCGGTCCGAGCTGTTCGGCCAGCTCCCGCGAGATATTTGGCAGTGGAATCACACAGTGTGGATTGCCTACCGAAAGACAGGTGATGGCGTAGGCACGGTCTAAAACGGTGAGCGGTTCGGCGATTACCTCGCGGGCCGGGCCGGCTACCGGTATGGCTGTGCTGTTAAAGGTGGCGGCGCCCATATTTACCTTGATCAGGCTGGCGCGGGCATCGAGGATTTCGACACTGACCTTGCCGCCGGGCGTAAAAAGGTCAAAGGAACTGTCTTTTAGATAACCGGTGTCGAAGAGATAACGGGCAAACATCCGGATGCCGTTGCCGCTTTTCTCGGCTTCGCTGCCGTCAGGATTGAGTATCCGCAAGTGGATGCCGTTTTCCTGAAAGAACGGCCCGTACAGAATGCCGTCCGAGCCGATGCCGAAATGACGGTGGCATAAGAGACGGATGATCTCTGCGGTTAAGGACAGAGCAGTTTTGTTCGGGTCGAGAATAATATAGTCGTTGCCTAATGCGTGGTATTTATAAAAATCAACAGTCATGAATCATTCCTCCTGGCTGGGAGCTGCCTGCGCCTTATGTAGCCGGAAACTCCTGCGGTAATCAGGCAAATGCCGTAAATAACAAGCTGTCCCGGAGGTTGGTCGTCTCCGGGATTGCGCGGGGTGGGAACGGTTGATTCCCTCAAGCTTGTTATTGCTAGCTTTAGTATAACAAGAGAGAACGGAAAAAACATTGCATAAACTGCGGGAAAGGTGGTAAATACTGCTGTGGCGAATAGTAAGGGAAATACTGATGAAGAGCGGTGAGCGAACCAGCATGGACAGTGAAACTCGATTTTCTCCGGCGAAGCGGGGTTACCTCCTGCAGGAGGTCAGCTTTTTTAATTTATCGGACAACAAAAAGCTGCAGATTGAATCGCACTATCATGATTTTCATAAAGTAATTATCTTTTTATCAGGGAAAGTCACCTATTGTGTGGAAGGGATCGCCTATCCGCTAAAGCCCTGGGATGTGGTGCTGGTCCACCAGGACAGTGTGCACAACCCGGTGATTGACCCTGCCTTGCCATACCGGCGCATGGTGCTGTGGCTTAAACCGTCCTTTTTGCAAAGCGGCGGTGTAGCCGGTGATGATTTGCTGACCTGCTTTAGCCTGGCGCAGCAGAATAAAAATCATGTGCTCCGGATGACCCAGGATATGCTGCCGGTGATCAAGGGCCTGGTGGGACAGATCGACGAGACCTGTGGCAACAGGCAGTTTGGCGATACTATTTTGCGCAACGCACTGCTCCTGCAGTTGCTGGTGCATATCAACAGGCTGATGCTGTCGCGGCAGGACGGTATTACACCGGCCGGCGTTCAGCAAGATGAAAGTATCAGTGAGGTGCTGCGCCATATCGACAAGCATCTGGCCGAGGATTTGTCTGTTGAAAAGCTGGCGGCGGAATTCTTCTTGAGCAAATATCACTTTATGCGTAAATTTAAGCAGCACACCGGCTATAGCGTGCACAGCTATGTTCTGCAGAAACGGCTGATCAGTGCCGGCCGGCTGATCCGGGAGGGGAACCCGGTTATGTTAGCTTGCCTGGAAAGCGGTTTTAGCGATTATTCCAACTTTACCCGGTCCTTTAAAAAGGTGTACGGTCTTTCGCCAAGGAAATATCAGGGATTGGCGCAACAAAACAATACCCTGTTGCCGGAGCAAGGAGCGTTACAGCTCCAGAATGGAAACGATGCCAAGCAGTATGATGAGCACTCCTGACAGCCGGTTGATTTTGATAATGACCTTGTCGGTTATCCGGTTGCGGAAGCAAGCGACCAAACCGGTCAGCGTGAGCCACCATAACGCCGAGCCGGTAAAGACTGCCAGCGCGACCAGGACGGTTGCTGTCAGACTGGTGATTCTACCGGCGATGCCTAGCGTCGAAAAGACGGCTAAAAAGGCAAAGATGGTAAAGGGGTTGGTTAAGGTCAGGACAAAGACTTTGCCCACCAGACGCAGCAGGCTGTGGGGGGAAGGACGGGCTTCCTCGCGGCAGGGCGCCGCACTCTGGAAGGTCCGGTAGCCTAAATAGATGATCAATAGCCCGCCAACCCAGCGCAGCAATGAGACATGGCGGAGGATGAAATCGGTAAACACGTGAAGGCCGGCGGCTGCGATATAGGCAAAGAGCGCATCGGCCAGGGCGGCGCCCAGTCCGGCAGCCAGTCCGCTCAGACGGCCTTCGCTGAGCGTTCGTTTCAGGCAGATCAGGTTGACAGGACCGATGGGCGCGGCCAGCAAAAAGCCGCTGAGCAGGCATTTTAGAAACAGTAGGGAATGCATAGGGGTTTGCCTCCTAAAGACTCTGCAAAAGGATTCCTGCAGACCGGTTATGGTAATAGCCCTCGCCGCGTATAAGGAGAGGCGGAGGGGATATAACTATAGAGGAAATCAAACGGGGACTACAGGAGAGAAGCTGATGATTGCTGAAGTAATTGACAGAACGCTGCGCCGTTTCGAGGATCAAAATTGCCGGCCGGCGGCGGTCAAACGGGCCGGGGCCTTTTTTAAACATACCGTGGAGCAGGGACTTAGGCCCGGCTTTATTGACGCGGTCCAGGAATTGCGGCTGCGTCATATCCTGCAATATGTGCAGGAGCGGTCGCCTTTTTACCGGCGCTTATTTAAAGAATATGCCATTAAGGCGGAAACCATACGGACGGTCGCTGATTTAGCGCAGATCCCCTTTACGACGGCAGCGGATATCCGGCAATGGCAGGATTTTCTTTGCGTGCCGGAGGACCGGCTTTCTGCTGTTTTTACCACCTCCGGTACAACGGGGGAGCCTAAGCGGGTCTATTATACTTTCCGGGAAATGCAGGCCTTATCCAACTTGTATGGCATGACAATCCGGATGGTCCACAGCGGCAGGCTGGTGGCGCTGATTGCTTTGCCAATTGGGCACGGGCTGTGGATTGGCGGAGCCAGCGTGCAGCGTGCCGTAGAGCGGGCGGGTGGACTGCCGTTGATGGTGGGAGCTGACAATCCTGCTGAGACGGTGACCTGGCTGAAGCGTTTTTCACCGGATATGATTTTTTCCTCTCCGTCTTATCTGACTGCCGTTACCCGGGAAGCGCAGCAGATAGGGTACCGGAAGCCGGTCGGTAAAATTGCTCTCGTCGGGGAACGGCTGACGGCGGAGCATAAGGCTTTTTTTCAGGAATACTGGGGGGCGGCCGTGTTTGATATTTACGGCTCCACCGAGATTGGCAGCGCTCAAACCATTTCTTTGCCGGGCTGTCAGGCTTTTCATATTAACGATTTGCATCTGGTAACGGAAATTATTGATCCTGCCACAGGGCAGCCGGCTCAGGAAGGCGAGCTGGTATTTACCACGTTGCGGCGGGACGGAATGCCCTTTATCCGCTACCGGTCGGGCGACCGGGGGAGCTGGGCTGCCTGCCCGTGCTGGCTGCCGCTAAGGGCCGTCCATATCGGGGGACGAACCGACGATATGATTGTAGCCGGCGATATGAACCTCTATGGGCGGGTTATCGCCGATGCTGTCGGTAAAGTTCCTAAAACTACCGGCCGCATATTGGTAAGGGTGGAAAAAGCGGGTCTTGTTGATCAACTGACGGTACAGGTGGAAGGACAGCCTGATGAAATTTTGGTACGAGCCGCTTTGCAGAAGGCCTATCCTGAATTGGCGGTAAATATGAAAAATGGAAATCTACAGTTAGTTATTGAACCTATATCCAGTCTTGGTCAACAAATTAAGGATATCAGAGTCAGGGATTTGCGCTGAGTTGCTGCGCTGCATGCATTATGCCGTGAAAGCCACATGTCTTTCCGGAAAATTCTTTTGGATAAGTTTCGATTAATGTTCATAAAGGGAGCAATTTTGAGGGATATGTCCTTAAAATTGCTCTTTTTTCCGCCTGGCAATGTATTTTCTTCATCATAGGCCTTTTTCCTATATCTTTGATTGAAGATTTCGGTTCCAGCTTTTATAATGAAAATATTAGTAAGAAAATTATTGGCTTATACAGGAAGTTATGCCGTTTTTTCGGATAGAATGTCCTTTGAAGAGTAATTTGCCCGGCACAGGCTATGCTGGGATATTGTAAGCAGGGAAATTCCAACAAACAGAATCTTCGTGGATCTTATTGACGCAATATTAAATTTATAGTAGTATGAGGGTAAATTAAATATCTATGACAATGTAGAGTCAATCCACAAAGATGATGTTCTTTGTCGGTTGACTTTTTTCATATACTCCTATAATTGGGAGGCTGGAGGTGTTCTTGGTGCAAAATAACTTACTTGATTCCACGATTTATGATATTGTGTCGGCCTATCCGGCGACCCGGGAGATATTTATTCAGAATGGATTTGCTCCTTTTGCCGAAGACAGGGTGCTCAGGCAGTGGGGTTCTTTGCTAAAACTAAGGACAGCCTTGCAGGCAAAGCGGATACAGGAAAGTTGGTTTCTTTCCTTACTGCAGGATGTTGTCGGGAGAGCCGGCCAGTCGGGGAAAATAAGTCAAAACAGACTTTGCGAACGGCTGCATTTGCTGGCGCTGTTGCCGTGCCCGCTTAAAGTGCCGATAGAAACCGAATTAACACAAGTCATGGAACGGATGGAGGCAAATAGGGGGAACCCCTTACAGGTTTGCATTGAATCAAATGCCGACCATTCTATTAAGTTTCTGGATTATGTTAAATTTTTTACCGAACCGGACGAATTGCCCGATATTATTTTGCTTACGGGGTTTCATTTTTTGCTGCGAAGCTTTGTCGAACGTTTTGTTGAAACGGGGATTTTTACTGCCGTGCCCAATCAGGCAGTTAATATGCGAATAACCGGGTCGGAACTGGTCGATCCTGACGGGCACTTTTCTGTCATTGCGGCCAATGCGCTCGTTATGGTAGCAGACCGCAGGCGGCTGGGACAGACCCCGGTCCCGAAGCGTTGGGGTGATCTGCTTAAACCGGAATATGCCGGTAAAGTCGTCATAAGGGGGCACCGGGAAACTTTCTGCGATATTGTTCAATTGAATTATTATAAGGATTACGGACCGGAGGGCCTTGCCAAGCTGGCGGCAGCCGTTCGCTACGGTCTCCATCCTGCCGAAATGGTAAAAGAGTTAACGAGCCGATCGGCGAAGGTTCCGCCGGTTCATGTTATGCCCTACTTTTTTGCCCGGACACTGGCAGACAGTCCCCATCTGGAACTTGTCTGGCCGGAGGAGGGGGCTTTAGCCTATCCTATTCTTGTTTTGGTTAAGCGGGAAAAAATGAAAGAATTGCAGGAGCTGACCGAATTTCTCACAGGTCCCCGGGTTGCCCGTATTTGTGCCGCTGCCTCGTTTCCCGCCGTGCATCCGGAAGGCGATTGGGCCGTTCCGCCGGGCGGACGTCTAAAATGGCTTGGCTGGGATTTTGTTAAGAAGCATGATATGGAAAACCTGATTGAACGGCTGAATGCTGATTTCCTCCGGACCCGTCAAGCCGGGGAGCGGGAGGGAGGTAAACAATGAAGCTGATTACTGTAGCCGGTCCGCCGGCTGCCGGCAAAACATCGGTCATTATCAAGGTGGCCGGCGCTCTCCAGGCCGCCGGTAAAACGGTGGGGGTCATTAAATTTGATTGTCTTTCCACTCAGGATAAGGAGTTATATGATAAAAAGAACATACCGGTAAAAATCGGGTTATCGGGCAACCTTTGCCCTGATCACTTTTTTGCAATCAACATAGAAGATGCTTTCGCCTGGGGTCAGGGACAGGGTTTTGAGTTTTTAATCAGTGAAAGCGCCGGGTTATGCAACCGGTGTGCTCCTCATATCCGGGGCGTTACGGCGGTTTGTATCATTGATAATCTCAGCGGCATTCATACGCCGCAGAAGGTCGGCCCCATGTTAAAGCTTGCGGATATGATCATCATCACCAAGGGTGACATTGTTTCCCAGGCAGAACGGGAGGTTTTTGCTTTCCGGGTTAGGCAGGTTAATCCGGGAGCGGTGATTTTGCCTGTAAACGGTTTAACCGGGCAGGGCGCTTATGAGGCCGGTACGTTTTGGAATAAGGCGGAAGACCGGGATACGTTGTCCGGCTGCCGTTTGCGTTTTTCCCTGCCGGCAGCAACCTGCTCTTATTGTTTGGGCCAAACCCAAATCGGCGACAATTATCAAATGGGCAATGTGCGGAAGATGGTCTGGTAACGTTAGCCGGTGCCAAACGCGAGGGGAGGGCATGAAGGATGAATGTGCTGGTAACTGGTATGACGTTAAGGGAACTGTTTGCCCGGTATCCCTATGCCCGGGATTTTTTTGAGGCCTTTGACGAATATGAAGCACAAGAAACACTGCCAGTTGCGGATTTTTTTACCATGCTGGATGACGAGCTTTTAGCCGACCGGGGAGTTGAGCGGGAAGATCTGCCCCGGCAGTTAGCGGAATATCTGGCTTTTATGCAGCAGCTTACAGAGCCTTCTGTGGAAGAGGTCCGGTCAATCACCATCGTTGGCGGCCGGGACAAAAGCGGCGTGCCGGAGAATTGTCGGTTAACCATCCGGACCGGTGAAATTATTTGTATTGTCGGACCTACCGGTTCAGGCAAGAGTCGCCTATTGGCCGATATTGAATGGCTGGCCCAGGGGGATACGCCTACGGGGCGACGCATTTTAATTAATGAGCAGCCTCCGCCTGGGGCAATGCGCTTTTCTGTCGAACAGAAATTGGTGGCGCAACTGTCGCAAAATATGAACTTCATTATGGATTTAACGGTGGAAGAGTTTATTGCTATGCATGCCGGGAGCCGGATGAGGGAAGATGTGGCCGGCATAACTAGGATCATTGTAGAGGAAGCCAACCGGCTGGCGGGGGAAGCGTTTGCCGCCGCCACACCGGTTACTGCGTTAAGTGGCGGACAGTCTCGGGCGCTGATGATTGCCGATACGGCTTTTTTGAGCAGGTCCCCCATTGTGCTGATTGATGAAATTGAAAACGCCGGGATTGACCGCCGGCAAGCTTTGGGATTGCTGGTTACGCAGCAGAAAATTGTGCTGATGGCAACCCATGACCCGTTTTTGGCTTTATTGGGTGATAAGCGGATTGTAATAGGTAATGGCGGGATTCGCGATGTATTGGAAACCAGTGCGAAGGAGCGGGAAAACCTCCGGCTGCTGCAAAGTGTAGATGCTATGTTAAACGGATTGCGTCAGGACTTGCGGTCAGGCGGGCGAGTGGAGTTGGACCAATTGAGACTGATAGAAGGACTGAAACAAGAAATTAGCTGAAACAAGCCGGAAAGAATGGCTGTTTATCTCTAAGAGCGTTGCCTGAGATAAATAGCCGTTCTTTTTTATGGATGCAATGTAAAGACAGGTGTATTGACACTATCTTTGTCCGGCGTTACAATGAACGTGAATCAAATACCGTTGAGGGAGAGAGGAAGAAGGCTTTGTCAGAGTTAACACAGGAGATTAGAAGGCTCAAGCAGCAAAGAAATGCTGTGATTCTTGCCCATAATTACCAAATCGACGAGGTACAGGCAGTAGCTGATTATGTCGGCGATTCTTTCTATCTGAGCCGCCAGGCCGCTACACTGGCTTGTGATGTGATTGTATTTTGCGGCGTCTATTTCATGGCGGAAACGGCCAAGTTGCTTTCACCGGATAAAACGGTGCTGCTGCCCGAGGCGGATGCCGGCTGTCCGCTGGCCGATACGATTACGGCTGAGGATGTACGGGAGTTGAAACGGCTTTATCCCGGCGTGCCTGTGGTTTGCTACATAAACTCTTCGGCGGAAGTAAAAGCGGAGAGCGATATTTGCTGTACTTCGTCCAATGCGGTGCATATTATCCGCTCATTGCCCGACCGGCAGGTGATTTTTATTCCCGATGGTCATTTGGGTGACTATGTGGCTAAACAGGTGCCGGACAAAAAACTCATTTTGTGGGGGGGCAGTTGTGTTACCCATGCCAAAGTCAAACCTGACGATGTTTTGAAAGCCCGCCAGCGACATCCTGAGGCAAAGATTCTCGTGCATCCCGAATGTTCGCCTGAGGTTGTGGCACTGGCTGATTTTGCCGGCAGTACTTCGGAGATCATTCGTTGTGCGGAGAATTCCGCCGACAAAACCTATCTGATCGGTACGGAAGCCGGTGTATTGTGCCAGTTAAAGGCGAGCCGGCCGGATAAGGAATTTTTTCTGCTCCATGCCGGCCTGTACTGTCCTAATATGAAAAAGACCCGTTTGCAAAGTATTTACCAGGCGCTGCTGGATGATCAATACAGCATGAAACTGGATGAGCGGACGGCGAAGCCGGCAACCCGGACTTTGCGAAGAATGCTGGAGATGGTTTGAAATGGCGACAAGAGGGTATAGCTGCGGTGCCTTGGCGATGGCTAAGGCGGCCGACTGTTTTACTTATGACGTGATTATTATCGGCACAGGAATTGCCGGACTGAGCACCGCCTTATCATTGGATAAACGGCTGCGGGTGGCTTTAATCAGTAAAAACGCGCTGACTGAAAGCAGCACCTATAAAGCGCAGGGCGGCATGGCGGTCGCTGCCGGCAGCGATGACAGTGCCGCCCGTCACGCCGCCGACACCTTACGGGTGGGCAAAGGGCTTTGCGTACAGGAGAATGTGGAGCATCTCACCCAAGAGGCGATGGCGGCGCTGCAATTTCTGCAGGCTGCCGGCACCGACTTTTGTTGTGACGGGCAGGGCCTGCAACTGACCAGAGAGGGTGGCCACAGCCGGAACCGGGTGGCCCATCATCATGATTATACGGGGCGTCATATTGCCGAGGCCTTGATGAACCGGGCGGCCGGCCGCCCACAGCTTGATTTTTTCAATAACACGTTTCTGGTTGATTTGCTGACCGATACACAGGGCATCTGCTGTGGCTGTCTGGTTCAAACCGAACAAGCGGCGCTGCAATTGCTGGCGCCGGCTGTTGTTGTGGCTGCGGGCGGCTACAGCGGGATTTTTGCCCGTTCAACCAATGCCGCCACGGCGAGCGGTGACGGGATAGCCGCGGCTTACCGGGCCGGGGCGTTCATTGCCGATATGGAATTTGTCCAGTTTCATCCTACGGCGGTAACCCTGCCGTCAGGCAAGGTGTTTTTGCTAAGTGAGGCGCTGCGGGGTGAAGGGGCGGTGCTGCGCAATACGGCAGGCGAGCGCTTCATGCCGCGCTATCACGAAGATGGCGAGCTGGCACCGCGAGACGAGGTATCCAGAGCCATGCTGGCTGAGATGAAGCGCCGGCAAGCGCCGGTTATCTACCTGGATGCCCGCGCTTTACCTAGCGAGCAGCTAACCGAACACTTCCGTTCGATTTATGGCGAGCTGGCAGCGCACGGCTACTGTCTGGAGCGTGATGTCATCCCCGTACAACCGACCGCTCATTATACCATTGGCGGCATAAAAACCGATGCCTGGGGGCAGACCAGCGTACCTTCGCTGTATGCCTGCGGTGAGTCGGCGGCAACCGGGGTGCACGGCGCTAACCGGCTGGCCAGTAATTCCCTCCTGGAAGGCGTGGTTTTCGGCCGCCGGGTGGCTGCCTGCATCAACGATAACTGCCACCTGCCGCCGGGAAAACCCGACTTGTCGGACGCCGGTCTTCCTGTTTATCATCGGGGCATCGACACGGCGCTGTTACGTGCCAGGCTGGACCAGGCAGCCGGTGTCATCCGGCAGGGAGAAGAATTGGCCCGGCTTGCGGAATGGCTTTATTCCTGCCGGGAAACAGGGGAGCAAGTCTGGCAGCAGGCCGACTGTTGCCGGGAAAATGCTGCTTTGGTGGCGGAGCTGTTGCTTGAGGCGGCTTTTGTGCGGCAGGAAAGCCGGGGCGGACATTACCGGGCCGATTTTCCGGCAACTAATGACAGCCGGTTTAAAAAACATAGTGAACAGCTATGGGGAAGAAAGGTAAGAATGCAATGAACCCAATCGCATTGGAACAGATTATTAAACAGGCTTTGCTGGAGGATATCGGTGCCGGCGACCTAACCGGTGAGGCGATTTTTAGCGAGGGTCACCAATCGGCAGGCCGTTTAATCGCCAAACAGCCCTTAATATTGGCCGGAACGGAAGTTTTTTTGAAGGTCTTTCAACAATTGGACAACCGGATTGACGTTGCCTGGAACTGCCGGGAGGGTGATTTTGCAGCGCCCGGGACGGTGCTGGCCAGTTTGCGGGGGCCCACCCGGGCGCTGCTTGCCGGTGAACGGGTGGCATTAAATTTTTTGCAGCATTTGACGGGAATTGCCACGGCTACGAAAGATTATGTGCGGCTTTGCAGCGGCACCGGCACCGTGATTGTCGATACAAGAAAAACCACACCGGGTTTGCGGATGCTGGAAAAATACGCGGTTACCGTGGGCGGCGGAAAAAATCATCGCTATGCCCTGGATGCGATGGTGATGATAAAGGACAATCACAGCAAGGCGGCCGGAGGAATTTTACCTGCCGTGCAGGCTGTCCGCCGGCGGATATCACCGTTCATAAAAATAGAGGTGGAAGTGGAGTGCCTGGAGCAGGTGAAAGAAGCGCTGGCAGCGGCGGTCGACGTGATCATGCTGGATAATATGGATTTGGATACGGTGAAGCAGGCAGTAGCCTTGATTGATGGCCGTGCTCTTATTGAAGTATCCGGGAATATCACGGAAGAGCGCGTTGCGGCACTGGCCGGGGCCGGTGTGAATGTCATCTCCAGCGGCGCCTTGACCCATTCGGTCAGGGCGGCGGATATAAGTCTGAAATTTGAATAGTATTTGAGGGAGGGACTGCGCGCTCGGGAGAAAACTTCCGGTGGGACAGTCCTTATTTTTTTAACTCATGATGTGTAGTTTAGTTTTGCTGCTAATTTATCCGTATTCTGCTAAAATTAGTGTAGCGAGCCGAAACGGTAAGATGGTAGATTGCCGACCGTTACTTTTATACGTTCGGCAGCGTTATCAACTATAGTGGACAGTTTTTTTAGTAGGAAAGGGGGCGGCAGTTTCTGCGGCGATGGACGAACATATTTTGCTGGCAAAAGCGCAGGCGGGAGACCGTGAGGCGCTCAACGCTTTGATGACTGAATATTGGCAGCCGGTTTACCGGCTGATATACAGCAGGCTGGCCAACCCGGAGGATGCCAAGGAACTGACCCAGGACACCTTTATGAAAGCATTCCGGGCATTGCCAGGTTATAAGTCGATGGGAGTTTCTTTTAAAAGTTATCTGGGGAAAATCGCGCTTAATCTGGTTACCGACTTCTGGCGGAAAAACGGACGGGCACCGCAGGTAGTCGGACTGGAAGAGTACCAGGAAACCCTGCGGGACAGCGGGGAGAAGCCGGAGGAATATACATTGCGACGGGAAGGGCAGGAACGGGTAGCCGGGCTGTTAAAAAATCTTCCCGAGGAACAACGGCAGGCCATCCGGCTGAGGGTACTGCTGGGCATATCGGTTCACGACACAGCCGTCCTGATGAATAAGACTGAAGCGGCAATAAAAATGCTGCAACAGCGTGCGTTGAAGAATTTACGTAGTTTATGCCTGGAAACCGGCATGGTGAAATGAGGTGAAGCTTGATTATGCCAACAGAAGAGGAAAGACAGCAGGCAGAAGTGCTTTCGCGGGAAATTGATAACTTGACGATAGAAGGCCCCAGGGCGGTTGTAGACCCGGAGGTGGCCGAATTTTTGGCGGTGGCGGATATGATGAAACATGACTGTAGCGGTGATGAAATTCCTCATTCACTGATCGCCGGCATGGCTGATCGCCTGTCGGCGGAATTGAAAACTAAGCAGGAGCAGCGCCGCCGGCACCGGTTGTATACTGTGCTGGCCGGCAGTGCGGCGGCGGTAGTACTGGCAGTTGGCGTACAGCTAACCCTGTTTCAGCAAAATAACAACTTGCCGCCGGCTCAGCAACTGGAAGCGCAGGTGACGCCGCCAACAAGACCGGCAGACAAGACTGCCGGCGAACCGGACCGGACGGCACCGGCCGAGAAAAAAGCGCCGGCTGCGCCGCCAAGCAGCAGATCAAAACCGCAAATAGCTGCCGCCCTTTTGCCAGCCCCAGTGTTGGATAAGGTAAACGAGGCGGCAGGGGAGGCTAAAACGGAAGAAAGCGGACAACTGGCGATGAGCGAGGCGGATGTAGCGGCAGAGAAACCACAGCAGGAGACCCGCCTAATGGCTAAAGCGAGACTGGCCGCTCCGGCAGGGGAAGAGAGCGGCGCTAAACAGGAAATTACCCACTTGCTGGTTTTGCCCGGTCATACGGCGCAGTCGGTCACTGTGGCTCCTGACCGGAGGCTGGTTGAGCAAATTTATAAAATCAATAGCCGGGAAGAAATCCGTGTAATTCAACGATTGCCCGATGCCCTGCCGGCGGCTGATGCGGCAGGGGAGGCAAGCGGGCAGGCAGATACATCTGCGGTCAAAGCCAAAGTGAACCGGGTCACCGTGACCCGTGACGGCTATGAGGTCGTAGTGGAGGGTCGGCAAAAAACAGCGGAACTGAAAAAGTTGGCAGATTCGCTGGTAATCAGGGAAGATATGCCCTAGGCAACCACTGATTAAATGAACCTGTCGGCTTGGCGAGAGATTTTTTCGTCTGGCAAGGAAGTAAAACCGCAGGAATAGCGGCCCCTGTTTCAAGGTTTTGCTGACGCAGCCAGGCGGAAAAGGATCCGTCAGGACGTACAGTGTGAATTAATCAGTGGTTACCTAGAACAGGCGATAAGGCTCCGGCTTTCCGGCAGCCTTATCGCAATAATTTATAGAATTTTTTTTATAAGCAGGGTACCCCGTTACTTTTTATGGCGCCAGTCGTTTTATTCTATGAAGACAACAACGAAAGGCTAACCGGTTCGGTTAGACATACAGGGAGGTAAGGATATGTTAAAAAAAATGATTTTAGTGTTGGCAGCGAGTTTATTGCTGGCTGTGCCGGCATTCGCCAGTGAGGCAGCGAAAACGGTGGTTCAGGTAAGCGGTACCAGTCAGCAGGAAGTGACGCCGGATACGGCCCGGATCAGTCTGGTGGTAAATTCCATTCAGGATAATATAGAAAAGGCAAAAGCCGACAATGTCCGGCAGATGAATAAAGTGCTGGCTGCTCTGCGGGAGCAGGGAATCGGCAGCGAACAGATTAAAACAGATACATATCAGATTAATCCGTTATACAATTATGAGAAGGATAAGCTGCCGGTTTTAAAAGGCTATCAGGTGACACAGCGACTGGAGGTTCGTACCGCTATTGAGCAGGCGGGGACTATCGTTAATGAAGTTACGCAGGCCGGGGCCAACGAGATAACCTCCATTCGCTTTGAAACGGCCGATGAAACGAGCAGCAAGGACAAGGCCTTGCAGGAAGCCATTCAGGACGCTCTGCGCAAGGCGGAAGTGATTGCCGGGACGCTTCATAAACGGGTGGCTAACATAACCCTGATCAATGAATCCGGTGTGTTCTATAATCCGGTCATGCTGGAGACCAGAATGTTTAAAGCGGCCAGTGCCGACAGCGGGGCCCCGAACATTCCGGCCGGAAAAGTTACGGTAGGCGCTAATGTTCAGGTAACTGTAGAATTGGAATAAGGGCTAAAAGCCTGGAACGATCAGTCCCTTAAGACAGCATTTGCAAGCTGCGCTTAAGGGACTTTTTTCGCTGCCGGGTCATGCAGCCGCAAGTTAGCGGCACCGTGGGGAATAATAAAAAGAAAAATCGGATTAGCGGTAGGCAAGGGGGGGCAGTGATGAGAATTCTGGTGGTGGAAGATGATGAGGTGCTGCGGGAGGCCGTAGCCGATATTTTACAGGAAGAAGGGTATGAGGTTACCTGTGCGGAGGCCGGCGATGAGGGTCTCTTTGCCGCCCGGCAGGGTATCCACGATCTGCTGGTATTGGATATTATGCTGCCGGAAATCAGTGGTCTGGAGATTGTCCGTACGCTGCGAAGCGAAGGCTGTACCGTTCCTATTTTGCTGTTGACGGCCCGTGACAGCATAGATGACCGTGTCCAGGGGCTGGAAGCCGGTGCCGATGATTATATGGTAAAACCCTTTGCGATGCGGGAATTGCTGGCGCGGCTTAAAGCACTACTGCGCCGGAAGGGCAATTTGATGCCGGAAGACCGTTTGACTTACGGCGGCATCGTGTTAAACAGTGCTCGGCGCGATGCCTGTATTGGCGAAACCTGCCTAGGTTTGGGCAGCAAGGAATATGACATATTGGAGTTTCTTTTGTTAAACAGTGAACAAATTTTAACCAGAGAGCAGGTGTTTGACCGGATTTGGGGGATGAATTGCGATACCGGAATAGGAATTGTCGATATCTATATTCACCATTTGCGGAAAAAACTGGCCCCCTATGGCCAGGACAGGCTGGTTCAGACGATACGCGGTGTTGGTTTCATGCTTAAGGAACCATGAATATGTTTATTCGGACACTTCGCCGGTTGACTATATTTATTTCCCTGGTATTTCTGCTGATTTTCGGTATGTATATATTGGTGCTGTACGGGTACTTTTCTCACCGGTTATTTGATAATATTGATGAAGCGATGCGGATTCATGCCAATTCTTTCCGGCTGGTGGACGGGGAACCTGTCGCTATAGGCCAGCCGATTTTCGATCCGCGGATCGTGCTGCTTTTAAGAGGGGACGATGGCCGGACGATTGATTTAAATCCGTACAGGACTCCCCGGGAATTGGCGCATCTTAGAGAGATTACTGCGACTGTGGAAACCGGCGAACTGCAGATGAGGGAATATGCGGGGCATACCTACCGGATGATGCGCTGGCCCTATGCTTATGACCCGCAGTATAATGCGGACCGGAGCTTCCGGCTGCAGTCGGTGATTGTAGTCAGCATTGTGGATTCGGAAGTACAATTGTTGAACAATCTACTGTGGATTTCTTTATTGGGGGTCACTACCGGGACCTGTTGTATTGTTCTGGCCAGCTATTTTATTGCCCGCCGGGCTATGGTGCCTGTGCAAACTGCCTGGGAACGGCAGCGGCAGTTCGTAGCCGATGCTTCCCATGAATTGCGTTCGCCGGTGACCGGTATTTACAGCAACGCGGAACTGCTTTTGCGCCATCCTGAGCATAGTGTGCAGGAAGAGAGCCGCCGCATATACTCAATCATGAAAGAAGCAATGCGCATGACCCGTTTGATCAGCAGCCTGCTTACCCTGGCCCGGGCCGACGCCAACACGGAAATGCCGATGACGGTGATTTCGGTCAGTGAAGTTGTTGGCGAGGTGCTGGAGCTCTTTACTGCGGTTGGAGAAGCCCAGGGAATTGACTGTGTGGCCGAAGTAAAGCCGGGAATCCGGGCGCGGGGCAATAAGGACCGGCTCCACCAATTATTGGTTATCTTACTGGACAATGCCTTTAAATATACTCAACAGGGCGGGTCGGTCGTTGTTACCTGCCGCCAGGAGGGCAGGCAGGTACTGCTGTCGGTCCGCGATACGGGAATTGGCATGGCGCCGGAGCTTTTGCCACGTATTTTTGACCGGTTTTTCCGGGCAGATAAAACCCGCAGCCGGGAAACGGGAGGAACCGGTCTGGGCTTAGCGATAGCCAAGTGGATTGTGGATATGCACGGCGGGAAGCTTCAGGTAGCCAGTAAACCGGGTGAGGGCACAATATTTACCGTTTTTTTGCAGGCGGAAAAAGCATAACCGGTAAAAGAATACTATATTTCATAATTTATTTGTCGAGAATGGCAGGGAAAAGCAAAAGCACAGAGAAATATAATCGCTAACTTAGGTAAGCACTGATTAATTCACACTGCGCGTCCTGACGGATCTTTTTCCGCCTGACTGCGTCAGCAAAACCTTGCAATAGGGGCCACTATTACTGCGGTTTTGCTTCCTTGCCAGCCGAAAAAATCTCTCACCAGGCCGGTTCATTTAATCAGTGCTTACCTAGCAAATTGGGTTAATAAGACAAATAAAAGGGGTTTGGGAAATATGCCGTTTATCGAATGGAACGAGGAAATGGTATTTCAGATTGATGATATTGACGCTCATCACGAAAAGCTGGTTGATCTAATCAATACTCTGTATGAGCGGGTTTTTGAATGCGAGAATCTTGAACAGGAACGGGAACTGACAGGCCATATTTTACGGGAGCTAAGAGATTACGCTGTGTACCATTTTTCGGCGGAAGAGGAATTGTTGATAAAATGTAATTACCCGGCATACCGGGAACATAAGCGGGAGCATGATCAGTTCGTTTCCCGGGTGGGCGAGCTTTCTGAAGAATATTCCAGAGGCGAGCCGGTCCTTTCCTTTCCAACGTTTATGTTCCTCAAGAATTGGTTGGTCGATCATATATTGCGCAAAGATAGTGATTATGTCGCCTATGTAAAAACGGACACTGTGCTTTGATGGCAAAATTCGACGAATTTTGCTAGAGAGGAATTGACAGGCTGACGGCAGACTGCTACAATAAGTCACATGTAAATATTCTCGTATAATTTTGGGGATAGGGCCCAGAAGTTTCTACCGGCAACCGTAAATTGCCTGTCTACGAGTGAAAGTGTACCTGAGGTTCCACATGGTTGGGATTTTTTTATTTCCCGCCACGGCTGCGACCGGGTGGTATCAGTGGTTAACACTACACCGAAGGGGATAAAAGCCCTGGCGGGGGACATTTCGCTCATGTTTCATTACGGCGAGGGTCTCCTGTCAGGGCTTTTTTTATTAACGGAGCAGCGTTTTGTTCCTCGGCTATCAACAACTGGCCGGTCGATTCCGTTGGACCGGCAATGCGCGTTCGTTAACCCCGAGACATAAGGAGGCTATATGGAATTATTAAAAAACAGGATTCGGACGGATGGTCTGGTGTTAAATGACTCGCTGCTGAAAGTGGATTCCTTTTTAAACCATCAACTGGACCCGCAGCTTATGTTCAAAATGGGTGAGGAGTTTGCCCGGCGGTTTTCCGGCGAAGCCATCACCAGGATTCTGACTATTGAAGCGTCCGGTATTGCCGTGGCGATTATGGCCGGTCTGGTCATGCAGGTACCGGTTGTTTTTGCCCGTAAGAAAAAGTCGGCCGTCACGACAGACGACTTGTATTGCACTAAGGTATATTCCTTCACCAAGAAAGAAAGCAATGACATTATTGTGGACAAGAAGTTCCTGGCGGCCAACGACCGGGTGTTGATTATTGATGATTTTCTTGCCAATGGGGAAGCCGCACTGGGTTTGGCCAATATTGTGCAGCAAGCCGGCGCCGCTGTGGCGGGAATCGGTATTGTGATTGAGAAATCCTTCCAGCCGGGTGCCAGCAAGCTGAAGGCGGCCGGTTTCCGTGTGGAATCCCTGGCCCGAATCGCCGCCTTTTCCGGCGGACAGGTTCAGTTTGTACCAGAAGTTTAGAATTACCGGTCTTGTTGATTTTTTTGTTATTAAATAGGAGGTTATTATGAAACAAACCAATGGAAAAACCCTGTTGCTTGGCGCGCAACATGTGCTCGCTATGTATGCCGGCGCGATTATCGTGCCGTTGATTGTTGGCGGGGCTTTAAAACTGGACGCCACACAAATGAGCTACATCATTGCCGCCGATTTGCTGACCTCGGGAATCGCCACCTTACTCCAGGCTTGGCGGAATCCCTTTTTCGGCATTGGCCTGCCGGTCGTGCTGGGCTGTACGTTTACCGCCGTGTTTCCCATGATCAGTATCGGCGGCCAGTACGGACTGACGGCTATGTATGGCTCGATCATCTGTTCCGGTCTGTTTGTCGTTCTTATAGCTAATTATTTTTCCAAGCTGGTCAAATTTTTCCCACCCGTGGTAACCGGCTCAGTGGTGACTATTATCGGCGTTACGCTGGTGCCTGTGGCCATTAACAATATGGCCGGCGGTGTGGGCAGCCCGGACTTTGGTTCACTGACCAATTTCGCCCTGGCCTTTGGCACGTTATTATTTATTATTCTGGTCAACCGGTTTACCCGGGGCTTTATCCGCTCTATTTCCGTATTGTTGGGCCTCATTGCCGGTACTCTGGCTGCCGGTCTTATGGGAACGGTATCACTGGGCAGTGTAGCTCAGGCTTCCTGGTTTAACCTGGTTACGCCGCTTTACTTCGGTGTGCCTACCTTTGAGCCGAGTGCCGTGATTACGATGATCATTGTAGCCGTTGTTAGTATGATTGAATCGACCGGCGTGTTTATGGCATTGGGTGAGATTTGCAAACGGGATTTGTCAGAGAACGATCTGGCACGGGGTTACCGGGCCGAAGGTCTGGCCGTTATGCTTGGCGGACTGTTTAATTCCTTCCCCTATACGACTTTCTCTCAGAATGTGGGCCTGGTGCAGCTTTCTAATTCCAAAACGGCCAATGTGACCATTGTTGCCGGAGGTATGTTGATTTTGTTAGGCTTTATTCCTAAATTCGCCGCTTTGGCGATGATTATACCCAGTGCCGTGCTGGGCGGTGCCATGATTGCCATGTTTGGCATTGTGGTGGCTTCCGGTATTAGAATGCTGAGCAAGGTCGATTTTACCAGCAATGAGAATTTACTGGTTATCGCCTGTTCGGTGACCTTAGGCTTAGGCGTGACTGTAGTGCCCAACCTGTTTGTCAAGTTGCCGCCGCTGCTTAAGATGTTTTTTGAAAATGGCATTGTAACCGGCGCGCTGACAGCGGTCATCTTGAATATCCTTTTAAACATGACAGCCGGAAAAAGCGTGACGCAGCCCAAGTTGACGGCGCACGGATAAGCAAAACGGTCCTTATAACTCAACCCTGACTCCTCAATAACGCCAGGGTTGAATTCGTTAAATGAAAAGGTAAGTTCAAGAATGGGTCAAAGCATGGAGAATGCAAGAATAAGGTCAACTCATTTCACTTTACGAAGGAGAAAAAAGGCTGTATAATGCCACTAAGAAGCTGCATTGCCCTGTTTTTCTACAAGGGAAAGAGACATCTGAAACAGCGTGCAAAACTGAATTCCACATGTCGTTGTCGTGTAGGACTAAATTCGGCAGTGAATTCCCCCGCATAATGAGTGTTATTTTAAGAGTGATGGTTTAAGAGTGACCTCGTCGGGAGGAATGGCAACCAGTTTCAGAAGGTCATGCAACT